>JAADFV010000390.1:0-3567 GCA_013152695.1 Chloroflexota bacterium
ACACCAACAGCCTCTCCCACACCAGCCGCCCTTGCTGCCACTGCCACGCCTACACCCCTGGCAGTCGTCATTACCCCTCCTGCGACAACCGTTCCTCCGCCAGCTCCACCCGCCACTCCCACGCCCCGCCCTTCTGCCACACCGACGCTGCCCCCCTCCACGCCAACCCCCACCCCCTATCGCTGAAAATGTCTGACTTCCGCTCCCGCCTCGACACTTGGCCGTGGCTCATCACCCTGCACAAAGCAATCCTCCTGATTGTCTTTGCTGTAGCCGCCTGGTTGGTTCGCAGTACCTGGAGCGGTCCTTTAGGACTGACGTTGCTGATCTACCTCATCCTCAACGGGATCAGCTTCACCCTTATGCGCCGGTTGAAATCGTGGCATACCATGGCTCATGCCCTTTCATATCTCTCAGATCTAGCCTTGAGCGGCGCTCTTATCTTTTTCAGCGGCGGCTTCCGCTCTCCCTTCTGGCCCGTCATCGGTCTGCAGGCCATCCTTCCCGCCTTTTACCTTCCTTCTCTCCTTTGGATTTGGTTGGGCGCCTTTTTTAGCGGGCCACTCTATGTCCTCGTACTCTGGCTCCATAGCCAGAGCCTCGCCTTTCTCGCAGATTCACTCTTCATTGCCCGCTACAGCGTCCTCTTCAGTTTGACAATCATTACCTTTCTTACAGCGGATCGTATTCACCAACAGCAACGAGAATCAGCCTCGCTACGCGAAACGCTGGCCACCCGTGAAGCCGACCTCGACGCCCAGGCCAAACGCCTGCAACGCACTGCTGCTGATTTGGGAGAACGTGTCTTGCAACTACGCGCCTTCCAGGAAATCGCCCGCGCCCTTGCCACCACCCTCGATTTATCAGAGACCCTTCATGTTCTTGTCGATCGCCTCGTCCTGCTGGCTGGGGCTCAGCACGCTGCTATCGCCTTGCTCGACAATGACGGCACCACCCTCCGTGGAGTTGCCGCCTCTGGTCTTTCCGATCCTGCCATTCAGGACTTCTCTGTGCCGGTAGATGAGGCTATGCGCAACTTATTGACCAGTGGAGCCGCCATCTCAGGCAACGATGCTCGTTCCACCGGCTTTGAACAACTGCGTAAACTCTGGCAAATGGAGTCGTTTACAGCTTTGTGCCTGCCTCTCGTTCTGCGTGGCCACCCCATCGGCACCCTCTATCTTGCCGATTCCAACCCTGATTTCGACAACGAACGCCAGCGACAACTGCTCGACTCCTTCTCCTACTATGCCGCTGCTGCCATCGAAAACGCTCAACTTTACCAGGCTGTTGCCGATAAAAGTCGCGAACTCGAAACCATCCTCGCCGGTATTGGCGATGGCGTACTTGTTGTCGATGCCGAACTTCGCCTGGTTTTAATGAATCCCGTAGCAGCACAGATTTTTGCCCTTGGCATCATCCCCACTGCCGGTACGCCCATCCACCAGCTCTTACCCAATCATGCCCTCATCGACTTCCTTGCCGAAGTCAAAAACCAACCGACTACGGCCGCCATTCGCGAAATCGAACTGACGCCCCTCGGCCATCGTGACCCCCAAATCTACCAGGCCCTGGCGGCACCGCTGATGGTGGGAGCTTCGTTGCAGGGTATCGCCACCGTCTTACGAGACATCACCAGCCAGAAAGAGCTGGAAAAAATGAAGTCCAACTTCTTGTCGGTGGTCTCCCACGAACTCAAAACCCCCTTGCACTCCATCAAGGGCTTTGTCGACATCATCCTCATGAACAAGACTGGCCCTATCACCGAAATCCAACGGGACTTTTTGGAAACTGTCAAACAGCAAACAAACCACTTGCAACGCATGATCGACGACCTTCTGGAATTCTCTCGTCTTGAATCGGGTCGTGTTTCCCTGCGCCTCTCTCCCGTTGACATTCCTGTGGTGGTCGAAGCAGTAGTCGATAAACTCACACCCCTGGCCGACACTGCCGAAGTCACGCTTATCAATCTTGTTCCCGAAAATCTCAGCACCATTTCTGCCGACCCCTGGCGTCTGGAGCAAGTCGTAACCAACCTTGTGGACAACGCCATCAAGTTTACGCCGGTTCAGGGAACGGTCACCATCCTCGCCGAAGAGCGAGAAGACGTGATCCAGGTCTCGGTACAAGATACCGGGATCGGTATTCCGCCGGGACAACACGAGCGCGTTTTCGACCGTTTCTATCAGATCGATGGCGGTGTCAATCGTTTGTACAAAGGTACCGGTCTCGGTCTGACCATTTGTCGCCACATTGTCGAACATCATGGCGGCCGCATTTGGGTGGAAAGTGACTATGGTCATGGCGCCACCTTCCACTTCACCATTTCCAAGCACTTGCAGAGCGACGACATCGGCGCTTTGGATTTCACCACTCTCCCCGCCTGAGATTGGATGCCAGAGTTTCGCGATCAACAAAATGTTCAATCTGTCTTCCCACCTTGGGCGAGCAATTCCCGCAAAGGCGCCTTATCAGCCCAAATCTCCCTGCTGATATTATCCCTGCCTCGACAACCTGCTCTTTACGGAATTCCTCGTCCCCTCCGCACCACCTAACAACAATCTTCCGTCTCCTGTCTTCCGTCTTCCTACTACGGGCGAGCAATTCCCGCAAAGACGCCTTACCGGCCCAAATCTCCCTGCTGATATTGCTCCCATTTCGACAACCTTCTCCTTACAGAATTCCTTGCTCTCCCTACTTCTTACTCCTTACTCCCTACTCCTTTATCCCGTCTTCCGCCATGCCCGACACCATCATCATCATTCCTGCGCACAACGAAGCCAACAATCTCCCTCACGTCTTACCGGTCCTGCGTCGCGTCCTGCCTGAAGCCGATATACTCGTCATCGACGACCATTCCCACGACGCCACGGCCCAGGTCGCCAAGGGCCCTAGGCGCCCTTGCCGTGCGCTTACCCAACAATCTCGGTTATGGTGGCGCCGTACAGACCGGATTTCGTTATGCCGCCCAACACCATTACCGTTACGGCATCATGATGGATGCCGATGGTCAGCACGATCCCCGTTATGTGCCGAATCTCCTGGCGCCGGTGCAGGCGGGTGAGTGCGATGTTGCTGTAGGCTCACGTTTCATGGGAAAAATGACCTATAAGACATCCTGGGTACGGCGTCTGGGTATGCACCTTTTTGCCACCATCACCAGTGCCCTTACTGGCCGAACCGTTACCGATGCTACTTCTGGCTTTCAGGCCCTGAGCGGAGAAGTGATGGCTTTCTTTGCCGAAGAAAATTATCCCAGTGATTATCCCGATGCCGACACTTTGATTATGCTGCACTATGCCGGATTCAAAGTCAAGGAGGTACCGGTGACCATGCATTCGCGCCTTTCAGGGGTTTCTATGCATGGAAATAGCCTCAAAGCCCTCTATTACATTGCTAAAATGCTCCTTTCGATTAGCATCGTCACTTTTCGTTACCGTACTCACGCCGGTCTCCACCGTTCCCAGCCAGCCCCATGACGCGAGCAGCCCTTTCCATCGATCTAGAATCCTATTGGCACGCCGAGCTACTACGTGACAAGGTAGAACGGGCACAAGCAGATGATCG
>JAADFV010000390.1:3620-5210 GCA_013152695.1 Chloroflexota bacterium
GACATTCGCGCCACTTTTTTCATTGTTGGCGAAGTCATCGATGCCCATCCCGATCTCGTCCGCGAAATAGCTGCCCAAGGCCATGAGATCGGCTGCCACACTTACAGTCACCGGCCCTTGTGGGAGCTGGACGCCGAAAGTTTTGCGGTGGAGCTGGAACAATTCGCCACGGCTCTGGCACGCCATCTCCCCGGCGTGCGGGTGCAAGGCTTCCGTGCCCCCACCTTTAGCCTGAACCCGGCCACTGCCTGGGCCCTCCCCGTGTTGACACAATTTGGCTACACTTACGATTCCAGTGTCTTCCCCCTGAAGACGCCCCTTTATGGTGTACCCGGCTGCCCTGCTCAACCCTACCATCCTGCTGCCAATCTCGTAGATCACGACCCCAACACCGCTTTGTGTGAATGGCCCCTCACGGCCTGGCGAATTGGCCCCCTTACCATCCCCGTCTGTGGCGGCTTTTACCTGCGCGCTCTTCCCTTTCCCCTCATCTTGCAGGGACTACGCTCCGCCCAGCGGAAAGGCCCCATTGTTGTCTATGTCCATCCCTGGGAGCTGGATGAGGACCTGCCACGGCTACCTTTACGTGCGCAAGATCGCTTCATCACCTACTACAATGTCGGCCGGCCTCTCCGCCGCCGCCTGCTAAAACTGCTGGATAGCTTCTCGTTTGGGCGCATGATCGATGTTTTGGAGGAGTATGAAGTAGTGAGTAGAAATTGTTGAGGAGCATCCAAGTCTTCCAGGCCTTTGCTCTCGACAATCACAATCTGGTTGGCAGACTGTTTGACAATAAAATCCGGGTAATAATTGGAGGTGTCGCCGGCGGTCGAATAATTCATCCTACACAAGTGCTCTGACTTTACCATACAGCACGTCATAGCCGCTGACCAAGCGCAACTCTTTCATAATGGTCCGCGCAAAGTAACACTCAGTGGCGGCACGAGTTTTTCCATACTAGCCTCGCGCAACGCTTCATCGGCGGGGAACCAGCGGATGCCCGGATCGAGGATGGTGAAGGGCGCTTCGGGGAAATCTTTATGTAGTGCCATGAATATACTCCTGGATTCTATCCGCAAACGCAAGCAGTTCATCCAGTTCGGAGACAATCACGGCCTCGACAATGCGGAGGTCGGTCTTGGTATATTGGTGAATAACCGTATTGCGAAAACCGACCATCTTTTCCAGGCGCTCTGCCATCTGGGCGTCGATGATCCGTTCGGTTTGAAGCAACTTGAAACTGTCTGTGCTGGAGACAGGTATCCCCAGCTTGTAGACTCGGATGATGTGATTAGCCAGATCGATTGCCGTCTCGCACGCCCTCAACACGTTGAGCAACGCGGCATCCTGGCGCGTGTAATTGGTCGCAAAGCCGTCAGGATCGGCTTGGTATTCCTCCCGGGCCCGCCGGACGCAACGCTGAATGCTCTGAATCTTGTTGATAACGATATCGTTCATACGGTGTAAGCCCTTCCTGTCTCTTGGAACGCTTCCAGAATCGCTTTGCGCTCTTCATTCAACTTTTGATAGTACGAGAGTGTCAGCATCTCGAATTCAGCAACCGCGTCTTCGTCCGCGCAATAGAGCCTA
>JAADFV010000391.1 GCA_013152695.1 Chloroflexota bacterium
GGTTCCAGGCGACGTCGAAGTCCACCGTCCCGGCGGCGTAGTTGGTTTTGAGATAGCGGTCGATCTCGAAGCCATCGCCGAGGAAGACAATGTCGACTTTGGCGCCGGTTTTTTCTTCGAAGAGCTTGATGGAGTCGTACATGGTTTCGTAGGGCTGGCCGCCGATGTTGGCCATGCGGATGGTGATGCCGGACAGGTCTTTATCCAGACCCGCATAGGTGGCACGGCCATCCGGCCCCGTCATGGGTTCATTCGCCGCCGCTGGCGCCTCTGTGGCCACCGCAGCCGGGGCTTCTGTGGGAGCAGGAGCTTCTGTAGCCGCCGGCGCTGTCGTGGGAGCGGCGGGCGCTTTCGTGGGTTCTGCTTTGTTGCCGCCACAGGCCGCGAGCACCAGCAATAGCATCGCCAGCACCGACAATAACATGAAGTAATTCTTTTTCTGCTTCATAAGAGTTCTTCTCCTCTGAGCGAGCAGGGTGGATGCCAAATTTTTTGGCAAGATAGGGGTGATGGTGCGATTTGATGTATCATGTCATGTGCTTTACCTCCCCGATAGAAGCGGCGGGGCGATGTGCGACCGTCAATAGGTGAGAGTGGAGAGTTTTTCGACCCAGGCCTGCGTCATGATGCGCCACATGCGCTCGCCCGCATCCTCACTGGCGCGGCTGGCGTCGCTGTCGGCGGTGTGTGTGTACCAGGGTGCATTGCTGCTCAATTTGTCTTGTTCGACCCATTCGGGATGGGCGGCCATCATCAGCGAAGTCTCATAAAAGCCGGCGTGGTCGGCCATCTCCAGGCCCTGCGCCGCGGCCTCGGGCAGGATGGAGGGCCAGACCTGAATGCGTTCGAAAACATGATCATCGGCGCTGAGGGGCGCTTTTCCCCACCAACCATCGCCGCGTGCGGCGTGGCTCTGTTCGAAGATAACCTCGGCCGCGGCCTGACGGATGGCCAGCGATTCCGGCCCCTCCAGCCCCTGGTGGTGCACCCCAACGATGATCCGATGCCAACCCATGTCCCAGAATGCGGTCAACACATCCTTCACGTGTCGCCCGAAGCGCTCGGTGGAGACATCGACGGAGCCAAGCTCGGGGCCGGTAACGGCGTAGCTGGCCGGGCCATACCAGAAGGGTGGGGCCACGACGCTGCGCACTTGCCCGGCTACCCGCGCCAGCAAGGTCTCGGTGATGATGACGTCGGTGCCCAGCGGCAGGTGGGGCCCATGATATTCGATGCAGCCGGTGGGGACCAGGAGGGGCCACTTCTCTTCGATGGCTTTTTTGAGTTGGTGGGGTAGGAGGTGTTGGAGTCGCATGAGTGACGTGGTGCGTGGGGGTTGGCTTGGCGATGAGACTGTGCGGGTCAGCTCAGATCAGGAATATCGTACTCGCCCAGTTGCAGTGGGTACTGGCCGTACTCGCGCACAAGCTTGACCACGTAGTCGTAGCTGTGCCCGGAGATATCGCTGGCCACGGAGTGATCGGACTGAAAGATGAAGCCGCCGCCTTTAGCGGCATTGAGCTTTCTAAGTACGACCGCTTTAAGCTGTTCGTCGTCGTACTCAGACCACTCCATGACATTCATGTTGCCGCAGAAGGCGATGTCGTGCCCGTACCGGCGCCGCAGCTCGACGACATCCAGGCCCGCCTTGGCTTCCAGGGGGTTGTAAGCGTCGATGCCGATCTCGATGAAATCTCCAAAAATACGCTTGACGTTGCCGCAGCCATGGTAAATGACGGGAAGATCGTTAGCGTGACAGATGTTCACCATCTCCTGGAGGTAGGGTTTGTAATGCGCCCGCCACCAGGCCGGGGCGAAGAAAATATCCTTTTTGTAGGCGACGTCGCCCCAGATCACCATGCCATCCAGGAGGCCCTCGGCGGCCTCGATCTGGGCCTTGAGCATTTCTATGGCAAACTCATTGCTGCGTTCGACGAATTTGGCGAAGCGCTCGGGATAGAGTGCTATCCACAGCAGGTTGTTTTCCGGCCCGACCAGCCGTACCATCATTTCGTTGGCTTCACAGATGCTGCCATAGACGGGAAAGTCGGGATAAATGGATTTTACGGTCTCGATCCAGGGGGGTGAATCCCGTTCGAAACCATCGCCAACGCCGGCGAGCTGATTATCACCGCGACTGAAATAACGGCGCTCGTCCCAGGGATCATCGAATACGAACGCCTCGGCTTTTTCGATGGTGTTCGTCCCAAACTCGATGAATTCCGGCATGGGATCTTTGAATTTCTTGCGCAGGATCGCCTCGAATCCTGTCCTGACGACGACCTCTTCCTCGTTCTCCTTCAGAGTCTCGAAGGCTTTGATGTGCGGGTCCATGTTGGGGATGGTGACCTGCCAATCGAGATCGTAATAGGTGTAGGGGCTGGTGTCTGACGCCAATCCCAGTTCTTCACGCCAGCGCTTCAGAAAATTACCCCAGAAGAAATCGCTGATGGGCACGCGATCCGCCTCCTCGTGCCGTAGTGTTTTGTTCATGCGTTCCAGTTTAACGAGTGCATTGGCTGTTCTTTGCATAATCATCATCCTGTTTGGGAACCTGAAGGGGTCGGGGAGCAGTCAAACGGGAAACCGGTAGACCTGTTCACTTGGCCGGTTTTCCGGCTTAGCAATATCGCCTCAATCCGTATGGAAGACTTCCTCCATCTCGGCCCACCATTCGCCCTCGGAACGGGTTTCCAACGGTTGCTGCAGGGGCATCATAATGTCCCACCATTCCTGCGTTTTGGGATCAGCCGCCATTTTCGCCATGTCGGCGGCAAAATCATCACCGACATACTCGAAATAGGCGAAGAGCAGGCCATCTTTGAAATAGATGGAGTAATTTCGGATGTTGCACTCCCGGATCATATCCAGGATTTCAGGCCAGACGGCAGCGTGGTGCTTTTTGTACTCATCCAGTTTGTCAGGCTTAACGCCGATAAGTTGACCGTGACGAATCATGTGATTTCTCCTTGTATAAGGTTAGATTCCGAATGCTTCGACCGCCTCGAACATAGCGACGATGTTCGAGGGCGGTACGTCGGGGAGGATATTATGAACGGTGTTGAAAACGTAGCCACCCCCGGGCATAAAAATCTCGAGCAGTTCCGTGACGTGATCCTTCACCTCCTCAGGCGCAGCCTGATTCAACACGTCCCGCGTGTTCGCTCCCCCACCCCAAAAGGTGACATCCTGGCCGAATTCTCGCTTCAGCCTTGCCGGCGCCATGTCCCGGCTGTTGATCTGCACGGGATTGAGGATCTCGAAGCCGGCGTCGATGAGATCGGGAATCACCCGGTAGATGGAACCGCACGAATGCAGGAAGGTGTGCATTTGGCTATGTTCTTTGACATAGTCGCAGAGGATTTTGTGCCGCGGTTTGAACAGCTTGCGGTAGATCCTGGGATCCATGAAGGGGCCCTGATTCGTGCCCAGGTCATCGCCGAAGCGGATGATATCGACGACATCGCCCACGGCGTTGCAGACGTTTTCGAGGGTAGCGAGATGAATCTCCAGCAGGGCGTCGAGCAGGCGTTCCACCTCATCCGGTTGCAAAAGCAAATCCATCAGGAAGTTGTCCAGCCGCCGCAGGAAGGTGCCCCACTCGAACAGGTTGCAACCCGCCACCACGATCAGGGCTTTGTCTGTATTTTCCCGCAGGGCGATAGCTTTTGCGCGCAGTTGTTGCCAGAAATCAGGCTCGCCGGCGTGGTCCCAGGGGCTGTGGACCAAACCGGCCCACAGGACTTTGGGCATGACGGCGGGCAGATCGCCATAATCGGAGGGATAGCCATCAAGGTAGGGGAAGTACGTCTGGTCGTAAAATGTGGCGTGAGGAGGGCGTTTGGCGATGAGCGTGCCGTCGGGAGAGAGGGCTTCTAAGGTGCCATCGGCAAGCCGCAGCGGCTGAAACCAGGCCGGGTATTGGACCTGGGGCCCGTTAGGCAATTCGATGTCATACCAGTCTTCGTCTTCGGTGTTGAATAGGCGGCCGATATCTACGGCGTCAACATGGAAGCGTTCCAGAATGTCCTCTTCGGGTTGGGCGAGTTCCTGTACGACATCGTAGACGCGAGTATGGCCTCCCTCGATGCCAAGATACTCTTTAAGATTGTGGTAGGCAATGGCCGAGATGCCGGAGCTGGGCGTAGCCCCCAGATCGACAGGGACCCGATCCGGCTGTTGGTGATTGATGCTGGCCAGCACGCGTTCACGAGAAGTCATTCCGCCATTATTGGCCACTGCTTTGCTCCTGGGAATCGGAAAGAATGGATGTTTGGCCGTCACAAGCCGCCGCCGGAACCATTTGGGTGCATTCGAAATGAGTTAGTCCGGACCTGCGGGAGGTACCAACGGGTTTTGAACACAGCCGAATCATTGCTTGTACCCACCCTGGTCCCGAAGGGTTTCGTATACGATGATCACGTTTTCGACCGGCGTTTCCGGGAGTAGGAAATCATGGCTGGGGGAGCACACATAGCCACCGTCGGGCATCATGACTTTCAGGGCGTCGAGGGTCAATTGTCTGGCCGCGGCGACAGTGCCCTCGATGAGTACTTGCGTGTCGATGCCGCCCATGAAGGTCAACTCTTTCCCGAAGTCTCGCTTCAGTCCCTCAAGCTCCATGCCGGAGGTGAAAGGCTGCACCGACTGGATGCCATCCATGCCGATGGCGATCAGGTCGGGCAGGAAGATGCGGATCGAGCCGTCGCAGTGGAGCACCACCAGCTTGTCGTATTCATGTCCCAGATCGACGAAGCGCTTGAGTTGTGGCAACACGAATCGACGGAATAGTTGTGGGCCTATCAGCGGCCCTGTCTGCGCACCCAGATCGTTGCCGATGAAGAAGATGTCGATGGCGTCGCCGCTGGTCTGGAAAATGTGACGGCTGACGGCCAAATAGTAATCAGCGGTCTTGGTCATGATGGCATCTACGATCTGGGGATTGTCATACATTTGGTAGATCAACCCATCGAAATCCAGCAAATCAATGGCGTCGTGCCAGAATGGCGCCCATTCCCCCCCCAGGATGGCGAATTCACCACCCCATTGCCGGGCTTCCTGACGAATCTGGGAGACGTCCATCCAATCGGGGTCGGGCCAGGGGAAGGCCAGCACCTCTGCCAGGGGGGCATCTTTGAGGAGAGGAGGCGTGAGGGGCATGCCCCATCCGTAGCCGTGGCGTTCGATGCCAAAAGGCGAGCGCCACGTGGCTGCGGGAGATAGCATTTGATCCGGGCTGCGCTCGGGGGGGCCGGCGTAGGTGGCGAACACACGACGGAAGTCATCGCCCAGATAGTGCAGCAGGGCTTCGTCGTCGGATAGCCCCAGGTGGTCTCGGGCCAGCGCTTTCCATTCGGGGGAAGCGCCCAACCAGCAGGGAACGTGATCGGGTTCTTCGTGCCTGAAAGCGGTGAACACGCGTTCCCGAGATGTTAGCGATCTCATGATTGGAGTATCCTGGTGGGATCTGAGGCGTAGTCGGGGGAAAGATGGCGGCCGTATTTTTGCGCTGCTTTGGTCATCGTTACAAAATTTCCTGGGGCGATATCGTCGGTGATCGCTCCCGATACACCAAACATGTAGCCGCCCCCGGGAGTCAATTGGGCGCAGGTTTCTTTCACCCGTTGTGTGATATCCTCCTGGCTGCCTTGCCGCAATGCCGAGGCGGGAAAGCCGCCGGCGAATACAAGTTTGCCCTTCCAGGTTTCCTTGTACGCCCGCAGATCATTGTTCCCCGGAGAGGATGGATGAATGATGTCGAAGCCGATGCTGTGGAGCAAGGGCAGAAGGTGCTCGATGCTGCCGGGGGTGTGGATGGCGACGGGGAGTTCGTGATCTTTCGCCGGCGCAATCAGGGATCTCATGCGCTGTGAATAAATATCCGTCAGCATCTCAGGATCGATCAGGGGACCGGCCTCATGGGCGATCTCGTCTTTCACCAACACGAATGAAATCTCACCGGCGAAGCGATCGCAGACAGCGCGCATCACCCGTTCCTGGCGTCCGAGCAGGATGTCCATCAGGCGAGCAAAAAAGAAATGATCGGTGAAAAGTGAGCTGTTTTTGCTGTGCCCCGCGGCTCGCAGGGCGCATTCAAAGAAGGAGTCGAAGCTGACGAAGACACCGAGCTTAGAGCCATCTGTCGCTCGCAGATGGCGTTCAAGTTCATTGAGATAGTCGGCAATGACAATCGGTTTTTCCAACCGATCGAGGTCCGCCCAGGTTTTGATGCATCCATCGTCTGCCTGACGGGCGTCGTTGCGGCGCAGGTTGGCGTTGCTGGTTTGCCACGAAAGGTCGCACAAGATAGCATCCAATCCCATGCGTCGGGCAAATTCAGCCCGATCTTCCGGTATGATCTCCGGCTCCCTGATCCCATTCTTTGCCTGAATAAGTCTACATTTTCGTCCCAGCACGTATTCGTACAGGCTGGGACTGCTGATAGCGAATTCAACATGGGGCGCACGGTCTGATTCCTGGAAGCGTAGAGCGGCGTCGATGCGATTGACATCCGGCTTCTTATAGGCTGTGGGCACGGCTCTGTTTCTGGAGGCGGCGAGAGCGGCGTCATTGAGCTGAGCCGTCACCAGGCTGAGCTCGTGCGGTGTCAGCGGCCTGACCAGTTCGACGCGCTCATACGCTTCACTTCGCATGGGGAGGTTGAGCGTGACCTGATTGGGGTCTGCCAGTGTGCTGCCACATGAGTGACGAACGATCATACGCGTAGGCAAAACCACATGGCGGGGGGGAGGAGGCTGCTCGCTCCCCAGGCGGCTGAGAAGCAGTTGGGCGGCATTGGCTCCGAGGTCGTAGGCAGGCTGCACCACCACGGTAAGAAACGGAAACAGGCGGGAGGTGTTGGGGAGGTCATCAAAGCAGACCAATGCCATGTCCTGGGGGACGCGTAAACCGTGGGCGTCCAGGGCATCGATAACGCCCACGGCGATCACGTTGTTGGCGGCGAAGATAGCGGTTGGCCTTGCGGTGGTTTCCAGCAACTGGTGGGTGAGGCGTTCGCCAGAGATGGAGCGGTATTCACCCGTTCTTATGAGCCTGGGATCGACGGGGAGGCCGGCTTCGGTCAGGGCGATGCGGTAGCCGATGATGCGGTCGGTCGCTGTCGAGGTATTCAGGGGACCGCTGATCATGGCGATGCGTTTGTGCCCCAAGCTGATGAGATGTTTGACCAAAGTGCGCGACGCGGCTATGGAGTCGCCGCTCACCGTGTCTACATCCCAATCATCGATGTGGCGGTCCATGACCACGGTGGGGACGTCGCGGTGCCTCAGCAATGCCAGATTCTCGGCATTGCTGTCGTGAGGTGCGATGATGACGCCATCGACGCGCTGACTGACGACAACTTCCAGACAATGTCGCTGTTTGGCGGCGTTTTCGTCGGTGTTGTAGAGGAAGACGGAGTAGCCATGGCTCTGCGCCGCGTCCTCGATGCCGCGCGCCATCGTGGTCCAAAAAGCGTTTTGGATGTCGGGCACAATCAATGCCAGCGTCTTGGTGCGTTTTGATCGCAGACTTTGAGCCGCCCCGCTGGGCATGTATCCTAACTCCTTGATTGCTTCCTTCACCTTGGCCTTGGTCGCTGCACTCACATTGCTTGCATGGTTAATCACCCGGGAAACAGTAACCGGGGAGACGCCTGCTTGTTTTGCTACATCGCTGATGGTCGTCATGCACTTCCTGCCTCGACAATCAAGGGTGAAGAACGATTCCAAGAAACGATATCATGAAATCGATTCCATTCACCATAGCATACATGAATTTTTGCCTCTTGTCAAGACCCAAATGCTTTGGCCATGCTTTTGGGGGGCTTCCATCTGGGGCATCCGGCAGCCCTCAGCTTATCGCATGGCCGAACGGGCGCACTTGCAGCCTGTTTTCGGGGCCGGCACCACGACGAAACCGCTCGACGTCAGCGACCTGACCCCATGTGCTCCCCTCTCTCTGGCTGCCGTCCTCCAGAAGTGAACGGATGTACGCAGGGACCAGCACGGGGATGAGGCATGGCCGGGGCGATCAAAAAAGCCCACCGTCATGGTGGGCTTTGATACCTACGAGCGCATTATGGATGGAGATGAAAACGTCATTCCCGCCGAGAGGAGAGGCCGGAGAGAACCGAGTCGATTACCCAGGAGACCATCTCGTCGCTCATGGTAGGGAATAGGGGCAGAGTTAGCTCCCGTGCGGACACGGCTTCGGTTCGGGGCAAAGAGATGTGGGGATAGCGCTGGCGGTAGTATTGGAACTGATGGATGGGGGGATAGTGGATGCTGGTCTGAATGGAAAAAAGCAGGGGAACTTCTATGGAACGCCTGTTTTCAATGCGATCTTGGTTTAGTGGGCGGATAAGACAAACAGGGATGAGTGCAACTGACTGCCAAATCGACGATCATAGCGTTTGGCCAACGTGTTCAGGGCGTAGGGGGTGTGGGCAATCACTTTTTTGACCGCGTTGCGGAGTTGGCTGCGGCCAGGAGCGAGCCAACGTTGTTTGGAGAAGAACTCCTGGCTATAGGGCGTTCTTTGATGTTCCACCAAAACAAAGCCGTATTTGTCGGCGATTGTTTGCATGGTGTTCAGACCTAAAAAGTGCATATGGCTGGGAACGCCC
Organism: Chloroflexota bacterium; assembly: GCA_013152695.1. The sequence goes on from JAADFV010000391.1 coordinate 8,627, forward strand.
CAATCGAACACGGCGCCCTTTTCGATATGCAAGCCCATCTCTCCGGCCTTGATGATGAGCTTGCCGTTTTCGGACAATAACTCGCGCAAGGCGTGAAACAATTCATCGAAGGAAGAGATATGGGAGAGGACATTGATGAGGGTGATGACATCGAAGCGTCGATCATATTGAAACGCCTCGACCGGCGCCTGGAATATCTCGCAGCAGGCAACCCGCCGAGCATAAACGGCTCTGGCTGTGTTGAGTTCAATGCCCACGCGATGTAGCTCAGGAAACTCGGCCAGACGCTCCAACAGATAACCCGAGCCGCACCCCACATCCAACACCGAAGACGCACCGCGACAGTATTCGCGCACGGAGGGATAGATGAGACGATAGGTGTATTGCGAGGCCCGATAATGCCGTTCGGGACCGATCACGTTCAGGTCTTCGTAATCGTAGTCGGTGACCGTTTCATGAATCGCGTCGACGTCATGCGGGTAAGGATGAATGAAAAACAACTCGCACGAGCGGCACTGCCTGACATCATAACCCCGATCAGTGAAGCGAGACGCACTCTCCCGTCCACCGCATAATGGACACAAAATTGGCTCCGGAAAATCAACCATCGACTGCATGAACCTCCTCCAAGCAAATAGCCTCACCCGTTACCAAGCTGCGTTGAGCCCCGAGCACGGCGCGGGTGGATATGATGATGTCTGCGAAGCGCATCGGCTGCGGACCGCGTCCGGTGAAAAATAGCGGAGGGGGTGGCATCTTCGCTCATCGCACCCAGTAGGCTTTTACGGCTAACGTCGGACTGATCGGGGGATGGGTGAGAAGCACGCTCAGGAGTTGAATGAGTTGTTTCATAGGGATTTCAAGATAATTCCATTTCGAGTTCGCGATACATGGCGATGAGTTTGGCGGCTTCGTTTTCCCAATTGTAGCGAGTCAGTATAGCCTCGCGTCCATTCTGGCCCATACGTCGCCGAGCGTCGTGATCCAGCGACAGCTCATCAAGGGCGCGGGCCAGGTCGTCTGGGTCCGCGGGATCGACGAGAAGGCCGCACTCAACTTCCCGAATGATAGCACTCACCTCGACGGAAAACTGGGGGGCAAGCAGGGCCAACCCCGCAGCCATATAGTCGAACATTTTATGGGGCATGGCATGAATGTGATTTTGCGATCCAGGCTGGAACAGAATCAGCCCGATATCTGCTTCTTTTAAGCGCTTAAAAGCCTCTTCGTACGGCAACCATTCCTCAAAATGAGTTCGGGCTTCAACCCCCAACTCGCGCCCGCGTTCTTCGAATGCCTTTTGGCTTCCATCATTGAATTCACCGATAATATGAATAGATAAGGCTTGAAACTTCATGCGAGCCAGGGCTTCCAGCAATTGTGGCCACCCCCTGGAGCGGTTAAACAGCCCCAAATGGACGGCTGTTACCGATTCGAGGTTACGCTTATTCGGGTCTTCGCTCTCGGTCACGTCCGGCCGAAAAGCATAATTGCAAACGACAATGCCTTTGTCACGAGCTGTAGGGTAATCTCTCCTTACCGAGAGATGAGCAAACACAATGCGGTCAGTCAAGGGAATAAGCAGTCGCAACCAAAGCCTAATCAAGTTTGCCACCACAGGGCGGAGTACAGTGGGCAAACGCTTTGCTAGAAACGTCGTGGGATAATGCTCATGCACATCGAAAACAACCCTTTTCCCATGCAACACCTTCAAGCAAACACCGACTAACCAAGAATCAACTTCATTGCAATGATAGAAATCGGCATCCACTTGTGCGGCTAGCCGATACAGGCGAGGCAATTGGAGTAATCGATCCAATAAACCTCGGGGGCGTTGGTATGGGATCACCTTAACGCCGCGTTCAATCACCACATCACCTTCAGCAGGAGCAATATGGATAACATCAAAACCGGCTTGCCTCAAAGAAATCGCTTCTTTGTCGAACACACGTTTATCGTATGGTGTGTGCATCGACGAAAGGAAACAAATAGTCCTCATCGTATGCAGCTCCTCAATGACCGGAAATATTTGTGAGAATATCGGCTATTTTATCTGATGCATGACCATCTCCGAATATCGGTGGAGGGGTCCCCGTCACACTGGATGTCTGGGTAGCTTGAAGAATATCTGCGGTATTGGCGCCTACGACAACATTCCACCCTGCTTCCACCGTTTCTACCCATTCTGTCTCAGGCCTGAGGGTGACGCAAGGCACTTGGAGAAAAAAGGCTTCTTTTTGCACGCCGCCGGAATCGGTCAAAATTACTTTGGCGTTTTCTTCCAATACAATCATGTCAAAATAGCTCACGGGTTCAATCAAGTGTAAGCTGCGACCATTCTTTCGATCAAAATCAATGTCAAGTGCAATGATTTTTTCACGGGTGCGAGGATGTACGGGGAATACGATGTCCTCATCTATGGCGAATAATGCAGCAAGAATGCTACGGAGATTTTCGGGTACATCGGTATTGTAGGGCCGATGCACCGTGACGAGCAGATAGGATTTAGGTTGCAACGCAAGATCATGCAAAATCGTGGAGCGATAGCGCGCTTGCTGCGCAAAAGCAAGAATCGCGTCGTACATAGTATCACCTACAAGGTACACGCCCTGGCGAATCCCTTCGACCGTGAGGTTGTCTACGGCTGTTTGTGTGGGGCAGAATAGGAAGTCGGAGCAGTGATCGGTAAGAACACGATTGTGCTCCTCAGGCATATCCCGATTAAAAGAACGCAGCCCTGCTTCGATATGGGCGATGGGTATGCGAAGCTTAACGGCTGCAAGGGCCGCCGCCAAAGTCGAATTCGTGTCGCCATATACCAACACCCAGTCCGGCTTTTCCGTCAGCAACACTTGCTCCAGTGGCATCAGTATCTGCGCAGTCTGCCACCCATGTGAGCCTGATCCTACGCCCAAATTAACGTAGGGACGCGGTATATTCAATTCATCAAAGAAAACTTGAGACATGTTGGCATCATAATGCTGACCTGTATGAACCAAGATTTCAGTATATCCTCGTGCCCGGAGAGCCTTACTCACCGGTGCGGCTTTAATAAACTGCGGGCGAGCCCCCACGACAGTCAAGAACTTCATGTGCATTGGAATAGTATCACTGGTTAGAGGCATGGACAAGGAGTGCCAAGAAAAAGGCTACTAGCCGTCTGTCGGAGAAGTCGCTTCAGTGTTTGAAACACCATCGATTCGGACGCTTTCAGGGCTTGAACTCAAGGTATTTTCAAGCATAGAATCGATCCCAGGATACTTTTCCGACAAACTGCTAGATTCAGGTCAGGACATCAGCGTAAAAATCGCCGTCGCATGCGTCGAAGCCATTCCCCGGCTCGATACATGAAATTCTCACCGCCGACTCTTCCATAAGTCCCTTTATTGAACTGTACGCTGTTAAGCGCTACACCAATCAGGCGTCCGCCTACTTCTTCGATTCGTCGCTGCGCCATTTTCGCCTGAGTGGCACTTTCCCGGCCAGAACGAAGCAACAACAGAACACTGTCCGCTTGCCTTGCCAATACGAGGGCATCAGTGACACCAACGATATGAGAACTATCAAAAATGACGACATCGACAACATCCCGAAGGTTACGAAACAACTCCTCCATTCGGGAAGATTCAAGCAGTTCTACATATTTTATATCTTTCAGTAGAGGGACCCGCCGTAAGTACTTTCAAATGAGGGACAGATGTATCGTGCAAACAAGCATCAACCGAGTCGCACTCGCCCTCCAACCATGAGGAGAGACCGACTCGGTTAGGGAGGCCGAAAAGTTGATGTAAAACCGGGGCCCGCAGATTGGCGTCGACCAAAACAACGCGCTGGCCACCGACGGCAAAGGCTATGGCTAAATTACCAGCCACACTACTTTTACCATCCTGCGGCAAGGCGCTGGTGATAAGCAGCGTGCTCATGGTAGGGTGTAGAGAACGAAGTCGAATGCGCAGATATCGCACACCCTCAGCAAAGGGAGTTATGGGCGCATTGAGAATAACAGGTATGCCCTGCATCGTTGGCGCCGAACGTGGCAATGTCGCCAACGGCAAAACGCCCAATACATGTTCCACCTGTTCAGATGTTCGTAATGTATCGTCTATGAATTCAAGTAAAACCACAACGCCCAGGGCCGTAAGCAGGCCAATAATAGCAGCTATCACCAAACCCGCAAGGGAAAGAGACCCTTCTGCGTTGTGGTTTTGCGACTCTGGCGTGGCAGGAAATGCGAACCGAACGATGCTGCCCTCACCGATGGTGTTCGTAATGCGAACCTCTTCTAATTTATTGAGAAGCACTTTATAGGTGCCTTGAGCCGTGTCGAGTTCCATCTGTAATCGCTTTTCTTGTTCCGTCTCAGCCTCAACTTGCGATTGAAGCATTCTGACTTCGGACTCCATTTGGACAATCCTGGCGTCGTGCAGGGCCCCGCCATCCTGAGCAGCTTCTGGCGGCGCAAGAATTTGCCCAAGGGCGACTCGTTTCTCCTCGATAGATGCGATCACAGCGTCCAGTTGTTCGGTCATATCCGTGATGCTGATATCCTGCATCAGCGATACGATTTGATTGGGCTCCAATATTAGCGATGTGTCAAGGAGATTATTAGAGATGAGTTTCACCTCCGCACCAGGGGGTCCATCCACAACGATCATATCTTCTTGCACCAAGGCTGCGTTTTGCAAAAGAAGGTAGGCCAAATACACCGAGACATCAGGTTTGCCCATGCCTTGCAACCGTCCGTTCAATGAGCGAGCGTCCAACAAAAGACGATCCAGCTCGGCCATGCGCCGGCGGACCACATCCAAGTTGTTCAAACGATCAGCCAAAATCTGATCGAGCAAAGCGTTTCTGTCATCCAAACGGCGTTGCAGTTCCAGCAATGGTGAATCGGCCAAAAACAGAACATAATGATCCTGAGCAGCTTCGTAAGCCACACGCGCGTTTTCAACCTCGACATCCAGATTGTCGGGCGTGACGGTATTGCCAAAAATGGCGTTGGCCTTGGCTTCGTACGCCACGGCCCAAGCGTTGGCCACCTCCGCCGCCAGCCGCGACTCGCCAAATGTCGCATGGATAAGCAAGACTTCGCCACCGACCGATCCCTTGATCCTTGATAACAAAGCACCGGGATTACTGATCTCTGACGATAGTTGATCTCTTAACCTGTTGAATACAGCTTCGGCAATCACCGGGCTTTTAACCAAAGCCAACAGAGCCTGGCGACGATCCGATTTCGCATTGTTATCCCTTGGTAAACCGCTATCAACGGTTGTGAGTTGTGGTTCCAATTTAACGCGAATATCGGTAGGTAGAATGAATAATCCCGCCTTGCTGGTGTAGCTCAAAGTTTGTTGGCTGCGCTTCAAGGCAAAGCCATGGGAAAGCAACGCCAATAGAATAATCGATGCCACGATCCACCAGCGACGACGGAATATATCTATGAGATAAGCAAGGTTCACGTGAACGAAATCCTCCTAAGTTGATCATTGACCCATCCAGCCCGCGCAGAAGACATTTTAGAGACGGATGTGTCGGGAATAATAGCAATAAATGCTTTCGGAAAGCTAGTCGATGGCTGAAATAGCGTCCCAGTATACCAGAAGAAAGCAGTTTCTCAATAGTCTGGAACGCCAGCCGCTTACAGTCACAATCATTGGTCGCAATTTCGGGCTTGGGAATCACGGTGCTCGAAACCGGAGAGCGACAAAATGTGTCGAATGCGAGAGGTTTGATCTTCCCAGACAAAACGGTCAGCCATCTTCTGTGCGTTCAGGTGGTAAAAATCCTTTCGTTGGATCATTTCTTCAAACCTTTCACGAATTCTTTCCACAGAAGTTGCATCCACCGCTACCCCACACTGATACTGGTTCACTATATCTCGCGTAGGCGGATTTTGTCCCACCATGGCAGGGATACCACGTGCGAGCGCCTGATAAAAGCGATTGGGGGCACAGTATGTCCAGTTGAAGTTCCGCATCTCGTAAAAAACCACACTGGCCAAAGCCGAATCGATATATATCGGCACATCCATTTGCGGCACCATATCTATAAAACGCACCATTGTGTCAAAGGGAAGTCCATATTGCTGGCGAAAGCGGACCACCTTTTCCCTATCATACCCTCCTAACACGACCAGTTTTGCTTTCTGTTGGGTCATAATGGCAGCCACCAATTCATCCAGGTGGCGCCATCGACCATGGCCTCCACCCTGAGCTAAAAAATAGGGCTTGCCGGCCAGCCAACTTTGCACAGTCTGGGGCAATTTGCGCACAGGAACATGAACAAAATGAGAATCGGGATAGTTCTCCAAAGGAATAATGGGGATGCGTAAATACTCACCCAGCTTCTCTTCCAGAAGTGCCTTTCTGTCCTCACTAGCTACTACTACAACCTGACAACGATTCATCAGCCATGCCAAGATGCGACGTTTCCATGTATGAGTAAGAAAACTATCCGGCGGGAGTTCATGTTGATCCCACACAAGTCCCTGCAACAGACCCAGATTCTGCAGGAGTCCCAGTAAAGGAATCATGACGGCAAAGGTCATATCATGAAACCAGATAATACTCGGCCGTGTTCGCAAAATATGGTGCAAAAGACGGATATACAACTCCCCCGTTTTGAGCCATAGTTTTCGTCCGCTGGGAAACAAGGAACGACTTCTCAGAGCGATAGTGATAGCCGAAATACCGCCATAGACGGTTTGAACAGCTACTTTATTCTCTTGCTCTACAGCCGCGATTTCCACTTGAACACCATTTTTAGCCAACGAGAGACATTCTTTGCGTAATCGATCATCGTAGGCCAAATGTGCTGTTTTTATCATCATCAAGCATTTCATATACATACTCTCAAGTATTATCCAGCGATAATCACGAAATAAGACACGCCACTAAAAATAGCCAGGAAATAAAGAGATAGATATACCCAACGCACAGAAAGTTTCTGCAGCCGGTATTGCTCATATCCGTAGCCGGCGATGAGCAAGGCAAAGGGGTAAAACATCAAGAGATGGCGCATCGTAAAAGTAATCCAGGCGACACTCAAATAGAACACGACAAAAGCCAGAAGATACTGTAATCCTTCCCTACGCTTAAGCATAAAAAACATACCCAAAACTACGAACGGTATGCCTCCTACTTGGATGAATGTACCGATACTGAGCCAGCTCCGTTCCAACTCTGAACTCACTTGGGGAAGTGGTGAAATGGCCAGGTAGCCCAGTCTCAGGAGTAAACTCACAGGCATCGGCGCACCGAAAATCAATGTCGACAATCCCTTGGCTATACCTAATCGATGTTCAGTATAGCTACGATATTGGCGGAGAATCGATGTCCACCAAGAATCAGGAACGCTATTGATAATATGCAGAAGACGTAGAGTTAAAAGTACACCTGACAAAATAAGGAGCAGCAATACAGCATTCCGGAATGAATGAACGTTTATGTATGACAGAAAAACTGTCGCTGCAACAAGTAGGATAGTAATTTGCGCTGACCGCACGCGCATTTCCCACAAGAAATAGATTAAAAACGAAGTTGCCAACAAAACGAGTAGTCGTTTTCTAGTTGTAGAGGAAAAAATATCGCTCCACAGATAGACTACAACGAACGATAAAAATGTTACCAGGACGTCACGAAACGTGTGGGCACTCACATAAGTAGTGATAGGCAACAAGCCAGTCAGTAGGGCGATTATCACGGCTGTCTTGTGAGATAGTTTCATTTGATAACGGCCTGCTCTAAAAACCAACACTCCCAAACCGGCTAAAAACGCTGCGTTCAAAAAGCGTGGGGTTAGAGTATGAAAACCTCCGAACAGATCACCAGCGCGCTGGATCAGACTTAAGAAGTATACATAGGATGTTACATTTCGTACCCGAGGCAATCTGGTCAGAAGTGCATAATTCCACCAATCAGCACGATCAATAAATGCCCGTCCCATTTCCTCAAACCATTTGTCGTCGGATCCTCCTCCGAAATAAGGATTACCATACCGGTGCATGTAGATAAAGTAGATAGCGAACACAATCAATACATTAACGGAATACAACACCAAAAAAATGTGTGTCTCTGTTTTTCCTAACCAACGAACGATAATCAGGCCAGACAAGCCAAAAAAGTAAAAAAACAGCAGAACCGATAAATACCCTTCATACACAGCAAACACAGCTACTATCCCCAGAGTGAACAGAGTCAAAAGACCTATGTAGTACTCTAATCGATTATGCATCTGAGAAAGACGGAAGGATACACCTTCAGCCGGGAACAGGCCTTTTTGGGAATGCATATCAGTCGTTCACCGCGTCGAAACAGTGCAGGGGAAGAGGGAGCAAAAATAAATCATCGATGTCCAGGAATGCGTGTGGATTCGCCTCAAGCGCCCAGTAAGCCACCTGTGTAGCCCCACGAGGCGATGCAGCCAGATAAGTGGCGCGTCGCCACTGGATGGCGGGATACGCCACTGCGTAGTCCGTTTCGTTGTCTTCCACCGTTTTAGCATTGGGAAACATCCAATAGGCGCCGATACGAGGGAGCGAATCCGCAGCAGACCGATACGTGACACCCACCAGGTATGCCCTGTCGTTCAATGTAGGCTGAACGGGAAATGATTCACTGCCGATCCCGACGGCATGTTCTCCTTGACTTTCAAGACGCAAAAACACGCCCCGTTCAGGAAAAGCAGGATCGGTCACGAAGCGGGTATCTGCACGCGTCTGTCCGCGAAAGAGAAATTTGAATCCCTGGGGAATTCTGCTCTCCTGCGAAGCGACTTGATTGAAACCGCCGTCTCTCACAAGATTCTTTAGCCTTACCATTTGATACGCTCGGTTTTTCCACATCGTATACTCACCCTCGACCACTGCACCTCGATCCGGTTGCGGAGCCGTGGCCTCGATGCGCTGTTCCCACACCAGTATGACGCGAACCGGCGCGTCAAAACGAATACCCTGTCGGTCTACATAAGCGCCGGCCAATCGCCAACCCGGACACAGTTCCTGGCGGGTAGTAACATCCGGCGGATTGAATGCGGCGGCCTGGGTCAACACTTGTTCAACGGCTGCCGGGTTGCCCAACGCGTGCCATACGCGGGCTAGACCCAGCAGCGCTTCCAATTGCACCTGCTTCGGCCCCTGTTCGTACGCTTCTTGATAATGAGTAACGGCTTCATCGAACCGAGACTGGGCCTCTGCCAGTTTTGCCTTCTCCAGCGCTTCGCGACTCACACGGTATTGCCGAAATGTAGGCGTATCAAATTGAGCCAGCAATGTCTTCAGACGATCCTGATACCGTTCGAAATGCTGCCGGTCTGGAGACGAGAGAAACGAGGCAAAGAATGACACCTGCTCGGTAGTCACATCCTGGCGTGCATCGGTTGGAGCAAGAAAATAATTAGCTAATCGGTTGAAGGTGATGTTACGCTCACCAACATACACCAATGTACTACTTAGCAATACTGTGAGCAAGGATATCTGAACAAGGCGCAAAAAACGTTTCATCATTCTGCACGTAATGATTCTAGACAAGACATGATCTCGGCTCGTCGCGCCTCTTCGGTGAAGGAGGCGAAGACTCGCTCGCGGCCTTGTCGCGCGAAACGCCGCGTTCGTTCGGGATGAACGAGCAACTCCCGTAGTACCGGGACCAGTTCCATAGGATCTTCGGGCGGGATCAAAACGCCGCCATCGCCTACGGCCTCGGGGACGCCGCCCACGCGAGCGGCCACACAGGCCACGCCAAAAGCCTGCGCCTCAATGTACACGATTCCGAAACTCTCGATATCATCAGGATCCGGGCGACTGGTCATTACGAAAATAGAGACTCGGGCCATCATTTCCCACAACTCGGGGCGGGGAATGCGTCCCAGAAAGCGAACGCGGGAGGCAATTCCAAGTTCCTCGGCCATAGTTTCGTAGCGTTGACGATAGCCGGGCCGGGCCTCTTCGCCAGCGATGGCAAATTGCCATTCCAGATCTTGGAGATGGGAAAGTGCTCGGAGAACCAGGTCTATGCCCTTTCGAGGATAAAGATGGCCGGCGGTGAGGAGAAGGGGAGGCACGGTGCGCGGGGTGCCGCGGATGCGTCGGGCCGTCTCGATCAAGTCTGCGCTGAGAAAGGGGTGGATGGTTTGCATTTGGACACGCGTACAGCCAAGCTCCGAGAGCAGATCGGCTGTGAAGTGAGAATTGGGCCAAAGCTGGTGTGCGGACTTTAGCACACGAGTCATAAGTTTGCGCCGCCGTCCTTGTCTGAATCGCCCCCTGACTTCAGTACCGTGCACCTGAATGACCACTTTATAGCCAAAGAGCCAGGAGAATCGAGTCGCTGGTAAGCCATAATAGAGCCAGGTCGAGCAAATAACCACCTCAGGCCGAAATGCAGCGGCAGCGCATAAGAAATGGAGAAAGCGCAATGCCATCCCCACCCGCGAACGCCGATATCGATGCATCCACACAGCCACCGACCCACACGTATCTTCTCCATCGCCCAACTCGTGCAACAGGCGAACATCGTTCCCACTGTTACGTAGGAGGGTCACCAAATCGTGGGCAAAAGAAGCCACGCCTCCGCCATCAGGTGGATAGACGTGGGTACAAAACAGGATGCGCATTGAGGATGAAAATCAGAGGTTGGGTTTCTCTGCCCAGAAGATAAAATGGCCGCAATACATGAGCTTGGCGCGGTTGATAACCTGAGGCGATTTTCGCCCCAGCCGCCCCGCCAAATCGATAGCCCAATTCAACGGCGACTCGCGCTCGAAAAAGCAATCTAACCAGCCACGATTTCCTATTATACGCCGAACCATGAGGGTGAAGGCGTCGATGCCCGGCCGGATTTCCTGCACGCGAAAGCCGGCGTCATCGAGCAGTCGACAAAATCCCCAAGGCGTGTAATTCCAATAGCTATGAGAATGGTAGGGCTCGAGATAGGAGGTAGAGCCGATGAAATGGCCTCCGGGGCGCAGAACACGATGAACTTCGGCCAAGAGCGGCTCGGGATGCCGCACATGCTCCATGACCTGCCGGCTGTAGACCAAATCAAACTCCGCACTTTTGAAGGGCGCGTGAAGACCATCATAAGTAACGATGTGATCGGTCTCTGTGCGGGCGTCCGCCTCACGTGAGAAGGGAACATCCAGCCCGAACCAACGGATATCGGAACGAATATCTTGGAAAAAGGCGCGAGTACGCCCCAATCCACAACCCAGGTCCAATACGGTGCGCACGTCATCGCAGCGCGCCTGCCTATCCGCATAGAAGAACGCGGAAATCTGGGCACTGACGTCGGTGGGGACAGGAAGGGCGTCGGGAGAGATCATCAAATCAGCGGATGCCAGACAGTCGTTTGCGCAAGGCCAAAGGGACGCGAAAATCGAGCTGTCGCAATCGTCCCGCCACGCGACGGCTTATATCCCACACGCTCCAATAAAACCTGTAGGGCCAGGAAAAATATCGTCGCCTGACCAGGGCGTGCTCACACTTCGATGCGGACGTGGAGGATAACCCGCCGCTGCGAAAACCGCAAATCACCACAGGAATGTGCAGGTACGACAGCCGATATTGACCGAATGCGCGCAGGTTCCAATCATGATCACTGACGATTTTGAAAGAGGAATCGAACAATCCCACGCGATCGAAGGCCTCACGCCGCACGAAAACCGCATGTTGGCAGAGGGGATTTCGCAAAAGAAAGGTGAATTTGTCCAGACGATCGGGATGCTGGAAAAGCACTCGCTCGTCGCCCTTGTCGCGCAGATAATCGCCGTAGACGACCTTGACCTCAGGATGCTCGGCAAAGGCCGTGGCCACTGCGCTCAAAACATGGGGCGGAAGGAAATAATCATCCGCGCCCAACAGGACGATGACATCGCCCTCGCTGGCCAGGATACCCTTGTTGAGGGCATCAAAAACGCCTGCGTCCGGCTCGCGGATGATGTTGGCGATATGGGATCGGTATTGTTGAACGATGGCCCAGGTGTCGTCGGTGGATTCGCCATCGACGATGACGATCTCGACATCAGGGTGGTCTTGCTCGATGACGCTATCGAGAGCCTGCGCCAGGGTGGCCGCGGCGTTGTAAGTGGGAATGACGACGGTGATCTTCACATTGTAATCCGTCTGATAATGCGTAAGGTGGTTCGATGGCGGCTGAGACGCCAAAGCCAGGTGGAAGGATGTGGGGAAGTGAAGAGGCTATCCACTTCCGCGAAATAGCTGGCCATGTGTGAGGCCGTTTTCTGGCGAGAATGCATACGGAAACCGGCAATGGATTCGGGTATCTGGTATAGATTAGCGTATTTTGCGAAACGACGCCAAAGCTCGCTGTCGGCCGCAAACTGCATCTGATCGTCCAAGCGACCGCCGGCCCGATCCCATAGCCAATGTGCCCACAAGGAACTTTCTTGTTGAATCCACCCCAGACGGCGCCCCTCGTACAGTCCGGCGCGGATAAAAAGACGATTGAATTTTTGGGGTCTACCTTTGTGTGTGAGATTGCCCGATGCATCCCAAAACGCTTTCAATCCCGTCACCCAGGGCCGCTCTCGCTCCGATTTCATGGCCAGGGCGGCGCGCGCCAGGCCACCCGGCAGATACATATCGTCGCTGTTCAGCCAGGCCATTATCTCGCCGGTAGCGCGGGCGAAGCCTTTGTTGATGGCGTGATATTGGCCGCGGTCTTTCTCACTGACCCAGTAGGCCAGCCAGGGCTCGTATTTACGGATGATCTCGACCGCACCATCGTCGCTGCCACCGTCGATAATGATGTATTCGAGATTGGGGTAGCCCTGGAGCAAAACCGAACGGATGGTAGCCTCGATGTAGGGAGCCTGGTTATAAGAAGGGGTAACGATGGTGATGCGAGGCCAGGGCCTGCTATTGGGCATGGTGGGGGGAAGAGGTTCGGGGGCGTCGGTCCAGGGCCAACCGAAGCAATTTTTGGGGGGGAGGGGAAACGTCATTTCAGCTCTGCGCCGCCTTCACCTGCGCTTCGATCCACGCATACGTCTGGGCGATTCCCTCTCGCAAGGATGCCCTTGCCTCCCATCCCAGTGATTTCATACGGGCTTTGCTGAAGTTACGGGCGTGCACCCCCACCGGTCCCGGCACATACTTTATCTCGATACGTTTCTCTGACGTCTCAATCACCGTCCGTACCAACTCCGCCACCGTCACCCGCTCCTCGCTGCCCAGGTTCACCGGGCCTTCCAGATTGGAGTGCACCAGGGTATAGATGCCATCCACCAAGTCATCTACATAGGTGAACACACGTATTGCCGTGCCATCACCCCACACTTCGATGCTTCCGCCGTCCTCCGCCTCGGCCACCTTACGACAAATGGCCGCCGGCGCCTTCTCCCGTCCGCCGCACCAGGTACCCTCCGGGCCGTAACAGTTCTCGAAACGGGCTATGCGCACCTGCATGGGGTAGTGGCGCCCATAGGCCCTGACCACCCGTTCGGCGTATAGCTTTTCCCAGCCGTACTCATTGTCCGGATGAGCCGGATAGGAATCATCCTCTGTCAACGGCAGTTCATCGAATGCCATGTCGCGATAAACACACACCGAAGAGGAGAAGAAATAATGGGGGGTTCCCATCTTGGCTGCGAGGTGGGCCATGTGGATATTGATGAGGGCGTTGTTGTGCAACACCTCACACTCTGCCACGGAAATGAAACCCATGCCGCCCATATCGGCGGCCAACTGATATACTTCATCGAAAGCGCCGCCATCGGGCGAAGTGAGCGCTTTGCGGCAGTTCGCGGAGTCCCGGAGATCCAACAGCAAGAACTCGTCAGCTTGGGTGGGGGCAAACTCGTGATGTTTGAGGTCCGCACCCCGTACCCAATAGCCCTCGCGTTTCAACTTTTTCACCAAATGGCCGCCGATGAATCCACCGGCGCCGCATACTAATGCGCGTTTCATGTATACGCTCCTTATCAATAAATCATTTTCGCCAGGTAGGCGGTTTCCGGTCGAAAAAGGAGATTCTGGAATCTGCCCAACCTGGCGATGCGGTTATTAGCAATACACTAAAATAAAGTAACTATACCCGTACAGCTACATTTTTGTTTGCATTATTCACACGATTGCTAAATCGTTCATTCGAATCATTCGTGATTGATGTTTTGCGCCAAATTCGTAAAACATCACTTCTGTCATCGTGAATCAAGCCGATCAACATAACTTCCTCGTAACACGAGAACAAACTTATTTCCCGCCTCTAATGAGCTCAGGCATACTCCTCCAAACAAATTGATCTTCACCTGTAGCCAATCGTTCATCCATATGAACAGCCTCAACTTGACCTATTATCCAGGTGTGGCCGCCCAAGGGAATATCTAAGTGAACTCGACATTCCAGATTCAAGGGACATTCCTTCAAAATGGGCGGGGATACATGGTGGGAACCTAATGGCGTAAACCCAGCCTTGGCTATCTTATCGACGCCATCCCTGCCGGAGAATGATCCACAAATAATGGTTTTCTTAGTCATTTCTTTGTCTATATAAGGAACGTTGATTGTGAATTCAGGGTTATTCCGAATCAATTCCAGAGAATAACGTGGACCGCTCCCCCTGGTGGAGTCACCTTGAGAGAATAAAGGGAAACCAATCATGAAGGGATAGGCATTGACTACCGTGATGCAAGATACGGTCATCACATTGGGTTTTTCTTTGCTACCAGTAACTAAAAAAGCTATCGTCGTCGGAAAAAAACTGGGCCACCAGCCACCGTAATCGGAGTGAGCAACTCCTTTGATGTCCTTAATAAGCTTTGTCTCAGTTTTTTCTCCTCGGAAAAAACCTGTTTTTTCTGTGGGATATACGTATATCGGAGTAAAACCTTTACTCATATTAACCTCCTACAAAATATGTCTGATTGTAATTCTATTGGTTTGGTTATTCCCGTCATGTTATATCAAGCAAAGACATGTCGTCAAACATACAATCCCCCCGAAAGCACTGATTTTGATATTCGAGCCAATAGATGTATTGCGGGCAGTTTGGCCTGACACTCTTCCAGTGATCGCGTATACCACACTATCAACGCCTTGATCATATTACTTTGCACAGGCTGAAAGGAGAGCCGCTGTAACCATATCCTGCTCAGCCTCGGTCATCTGGTGGAACATCGGCAGCAAGAGTACCTGATCTTGCACCAGTTCGCTTTCACGCAAGTGTTGGCACGTGTTCGGTGCACAGTTGCAGGTGCCGCGACGCACGCACAGCCATGGCTCTTGCGCGTAAACCGGCTCGCGATGTGCGTTCATCACGGCGCGCCGTGTCGAAATCCCCCGATCCAGCATGTACTGCATCACCTGGCGCTGGTCGCTGCCCTCGGGTAGACGTACGCCAAAACTCTGCCAGTTGCTGCGCGCCCAGGCAGGCTCCTTCGGCAAACCGACGCCCGTAATCTCGGCCAGCTTCTCCCGGTACCGCTGCGCCAGATAGCGGCGTCGTTTGACCATGTCGGGCACGCGCTTGAGTTGCTCGCGGCCCACAGCGGCCTGGATGTCGGTCATGCGATAGTTGTAGCCCAGCTCGACATACGACTCGAAAATTACCTGTCGGGCGCCGTGTCGCACGGTGTCGGATACGCTCATGGAATGCTGTCGCCACAGGCGGAATTTCTTGTTCCATTCAGGATTGGCCGTGGTGATCATACCACCATCGCCCGTGGTGATCAGCTTACGAGGATGAAAAGAGAAGCAGGCGATGTCACCATGGGGCTTGCCGATACGCTGCCATTCACCCTGCCACAAAATTTCGCTACCGATGGCGGGCGCGGCGTCCTCGACCACGGGCAAGCCATACTTACGCCCGATGGCCACGATCGCGGCTAAATCGCAGGGCATTCCCACCTGATGCACACACAGAATGGCCTTGGTTCGTTCGGAGATAGCCGGTTCGATGAGCGCCGGATTCATATTGAATGTACCCGGAGCGATGTCCACGAACACCGGCGTGGCCCCACAATACCGCACTGCGTTGGCCGTGGCAATGAAGGAATGGCTCACCGTGATCACTTCATCCCCCGGGCCTACGCCTACCGCGCGCAAGGCCAGATGCAAGGACACCGTGCAATTGGACACGGCGCAGGCATGCTCAGCTCCCACGAACCCGGCGAACTCCTGCTCGAACGCTGCCACCTCCGGCCCTTGCGTCACCCAACCCGAAGAGAGGGGACGCTTAACCGCTTCGATTTCTTCCTGGCCCAACCAGGGTTTGGCAATGGGGATCATACGACCTCTTTGGCTTGTTCCGAGCGCCACCAGTTCACCAGACGCCGCAACCCCTCCTCCAGCGACACCTCTGTCTTGAAACCCAAAAGCCGCTCGGCTTTGGATGTATCGGCCAGACGTCTTGACACAGGATTGACCTTGCGCTCGGCGCCATACTCCGGCTGCAAATCTGACCCCATTACTTTGAGCAAAGTATAGGCCAGATCGTTCAAGCTGGCCTCGACGCCGCTGGCGATATTGAAGACTTCATCTGTCACATCAGCTTTGGCTGCGAGGATGTTGGCGCGGGCGATATCCTCGGCGTAGACAAAATCCATGGTCTGAACCCCGTCGCCAAAGATCAAAGGAGACTTCCCCGCCTCGATGCGCTCCATCCAACGTACCAGCACTTCAGTGTAAACGCCATAGATGTCCATACGCGGACCGTAAACGTTAAAATAACGCAAGGCTACGTAATCGAGACCGTACATGTCGTTAAAACTGCGCAGCAGACCCTCGTTGAACACCTTGGCCGCGCCATAAAGCGTACGGTTATTGTAGGGATGCTGCTTTTCGGTAGTGGGGAATTCTTCGGCCAGACCGTAGACCGAAGCCGACGACGCTGCTACGATCTTCTTGACGCCCTGTTCCACGGCGACCTCGGCCACGTTGAATGTGCCGTCCACCAGCACTTCCAAAGCTAATCGCGGTTCTTGTGCGCATTGGGTGATCCGCAACGCAGCCTGGTGAAACACGATATCGACATCCTCCATGAGCCGCCGAAGCAAGTCCACGTTGCGGATGTCGCCCTCAACCACTTCGACAGGGCCGTGTTCCAAGACCCAGGCCAGATTCGACATCTGCCCGCGAGAGAAATCGTCGATGATGGTGATCTTGCCAACCTGCTCGCGCACGAGTTGGTCGGTGATGTGGGAGCCGATGAGGCCGGCTCCACCGGTGATCAAAACTTTGATGCCTTCAAGATTCATCTTGCATCCTTCCTGAGATTGACTGAGATTCGGTTGAAAACGCATGTGCGGCAGCCTTTACATCTGGCTCCGCAGCAGTCTGCATATTCGAAAAACCCAATTGTGTCCTGAGCACGAAAAGAGGACGTCCCCGCACTTCGTCCAAAATTCGCCACAAGTATTCGCCTAAAATGCCTAAGACGATGAGCTGCATCCCCCCCAAAAAAAGCACCGCCACTATCAGGGCTGAGTATCCTACCACCTGTATCCCGCCAAAAATCCGTTTAAAAATGACCACAAAACCCCATAAGAAACTAAATAGCGAAACAATGATCCCCAACAGCGAGATCAGACGCACAGGCGCGTAAGAAAAGGCTAATAAGGTATCGATAGCAGCCTTGACCTGGCGACCAAACGACCATTTAGACGTCCCTGAATGACGTTGGGGGCGTTCGTACGGCACCTCAGTTTGCGAGAAGCCCGACCAGCTAATCAGGCCGAAGGTGACGCGATTCCGCTCTTTGAATGAGGAAAAGGCCTCCACCACATCGCGATCAATCAGACAAAAGCCTCCCGTACCCTTTTTGGGATATTGGGGCAAGGCCACACGACGGATAAGCCGATAGAAGAGGGCAGCAAAGATACGTTTGCCCAGCGGATCGTCTCGGATCGTGCGCACACCCCAGACGATTTTGTAACCCTTGCGCCAACGATCCAGGAACTCATGCAATACCTGTGGCGGGTCCTGTAAGTCAGCAGCCATGATAATGGCGGCATCACCACTGGCGAGCTGCAGACCCGCGGCAGTGCCCACGTGACTACCAAAATTACGCGTAAAGCTGAGCGCTTTCACGCGTGGATCACGAACATGGAGCGCTTCCAGTACAGCGTAAGTGCCGTCAGTGCTGCCATCGTCGATAAAGATAAATTCCCAATCGACCGGCTCTGCTTCGGCCACAGTCACCAACTGGCGGTAGAGGACTGGGATGTTCTCCTCTTCGTCGAAAGCGGGAATGACGATAGAGATCAGGGGACGAGAATGGGAGGTGGGATCAGGCATGGGGGTGGGGGACAGCGCCAGGAGTCTCATAATGAGAGATGTCGAATCGGTTCCAGTGACTCAGATCTTGACCCAGAAGCGCAGCTAACTCTTGATTGGGACGGAAGAAGACGCCGTGCAGGAAGGCTGCGGCCAGAGGGGGAGTGGTGTCCTGGGGGCGACGAGCCGAGTTAATCTTCTGGCCAAACTCGAAGGCCAGTTGTGATCGAGGGGTGACGCCGAGGAATCGGAACAAGGTGTGGGCGAGGGTCTCGGGTGCGGTCGTGAGTTCATCGAAGAATAGTACCAAGATCTGTGATCGTCGGAATCGTGCGAAGTAGGGGGCAAGCAAGCGGGCGTACATGCCACGCGACATGTAGGAAAAGGGCCTGACGTAGCGAAAGCGAGGCTCGTACGAGGCTTCACGCTCGGATTCGCGTAACAATGCTTCCTCGAAAGAAAGAGTCTCGATGCCATTCTTACGTGACCAAAGGTAATTGGAAAAGGTTCGTTCTACGGGATTACGCAAGATGAACACGAGACGAATGTCGGGCATGTTGCTGTGGATGCGTTCGGCCACGCGGGGATCTTCAAGATAATAGGTGGATTTCTCGCCTACGGCCTTGTATCCCTGGGCTGCAGCGTAATACTTTTTAGTGTAATAGTCTAATCCTTTTTTGTACTCTTCATCCACTAGAAAAAATTTGGGTTCGGGCACGCGAGGCCGAGCCATATAGACTTCGGGATGGGCAGCGCACATCTCATAGAGATAGGACGTTCCGCACCGAGGCGCACCCGCGATGATGAATGTGGGGAGATTCATTTCTGTATGTATCCTGGTTTGATGTCGGTCTCGGCCAAGGGCGCTACCCTGTGCTCGTTGCGACCGCGCATCACATAGAAGACTGCGCCAGGCAGTCGCAACAATACAACCCAGAGCCGCACGAGCAGCATAATGGCAGCGCCCTCGGCTATGCCTAATTGAGAAAAAAGGAGAAACGCGGTTGTCTCTGCCACGCCCACACCACCAGGTGCCAAGGGTAGACTATTGGCAATAGTCACCAGGGGGATAACGAGGAAAACCATCTCCCAACCGACGGAGAGATTAAGGGCACGGCTAGCCATGAGGAATGCGCTAAGGTAAAGGGTGCTGGAAAGAACAGAGAGCAGGAGCGCGGCCAACAAGACGCGTGGTCGGGCGTGATAGGATGAGATAGCGGTTTGGATTGAGCCACGAAAACGCTTTGGGATAAAACGGAGTGCAAACGCACGCGTCGGTTCCCACCACAAGAAAAGGAAACCCAACGTCAATCCTGCCACCATCACGAAGATAATCGC
>JAADFV010000392.1 GCA_013152695.1 Chloroflexota bacterium
CGATAACGCAACCCAACCCTCGTCCTCATCGGCGGAAGCGACGGCCAAGACTCCTTCTCAGGCTGCGCGCTCCGCCACCATTCCGATCACGCCGGTGGCAGCCCGGGTTGCGGCTGATTTGGGTGTGGATGTAGCACAAGTGCAAGGCACGGGGCCAGGAGGACGAATCACTCGTGATGATATCGAGGCCTTTGTCGGCCAACGAGAGGGTGGGGTCAGGCGCAAAGTTCGGGCAGCACCGGCGGCACGGCGTCTGGCACGGGAACTGGGGATAGACCTGAGCGCTGTCGAGGGCAGCGGTCCCCGTGGGCGGGTGCAATCATGGGATGTGCAGGCAGCTCAGAAAGCGGTGCCCGCAAAAGCGGCCCTTTCCGCACCAGAACCGGCGGCGGAGAGCGGTATTGCCGAGGTCATTCCCTTGCAAGGTATGCGGCGAACGATTGCCCGGCGCATGCAGGCCAGTACCCAACAAGCACCCCACATCACTTTTAACGCTGAAATCGACGTTACTGCCATAGAAGAGCTGCGCCATCGTTTGAACGCGCAGCTTTCGGAGGGGCAAGCACGGGTCAGCATTACCGCCATCCTTGTAAAAGCATGTGCTTGGGCATTGCGCCGTAACCCGCGCATGAATGCTCGTCTGGATGAAGACCGCATCCTGGTTCTTTCCGATATCAATGTTGGTGTTGCCGTTGCCCTGGACGATGGTCTCATCGTGCCGGTCATTCATCAGGCCGATGCAAAAGGTATTCTCGAGCTGGCCGCTGAGGTCACGGCAATTTCGAGGCGAGCTCATTCTACCCAACTGCGCTCACAGGATCTGCTGGGGGGCACATTCACGATTTCGAATCTGGGCATGTTTGGGGTGGATAGCTTTACGGCGATTATCAATCCTCCCGAAACGGGTATTTTGGCCGTCGGACGTATCATCAAGCGCCTTGTCGTCACCGATGAAGAGGAAGTCGAAATCCGGCCGATGATGACGATAACACTGTCGGCCGATCACCGTACTGTCGATGGAGCCATTGCCGCGCATTTCTTGAATGATCTTCGTGCCGCTTTGGAATATCCCGCGCTTATGACCATGTAGCAAAAAGCCCAACAAAAGCCCAATAGAACGTGAATGAGCCCGAAAAACGCGGATGGAAGCGATGAATCTTAGTGTTTATCCGCGTCTTTCGTGCCCAAAATAATCATTCATTTTTCAAGTGGAGAGGGCTTGGGATGTGCTACCTGGGTGGGGATCAGTAGCGAGGGCGCCGTGTTAAGCATCCAGCGGGGACGGACATGCCAGAACCGCGGTAAAGCCGTGTCCCATCGCGCCAGTAAGTCTTTAGCCAGGGGGCTGCCGGTAAGGCGTGCGTGATCTTG
This sequence comes from Chloroflexota bacterium, assembly GCA_013152695.1. The sequence goes on from JAADFV010000392.1 coordinate 1,372, forward strand.
CACCATGCGTTTTAGCAAATTTTGAGATTCAGCATCTTCGACACGGGTCACGAAAACTAATTCGTGATTGACTCTATCCAGGAATTCGGGGCGTTCGATGGTACCAGTATCGAGGACAAAAGCCTGTCCACCGGTCATGCCGGCGCCAAAATTATTACCGGTGCGTCCCAACACCACAACAACACCCCCGGTCATGTACTCACAACCATGATCGCCGATGCCTTCGACAACAGCATGTCCCTGACTGTTGCGTACGGCAAAACGCTCGCCAGCACGACCCGCCGCATAGAGCCAGCCCCCTGTGGCGCCGTAAAGCACGGTATTGCCGATGAGATAATTGGCTGCCCATTCGTAGAGAGCATCGTCAGGTGGCCGCACAACGATGACACCACCGGCCAGACCTTTCCCCACATAGTCGTTGGCGTCTCCAATTAGCGTGAAGCGGACGCCCTGCGGTAAAAAGGCGCCGAATGATTGGCCGGCATGGCCGCGAAATAAGATGTCGACACTTCCTTCGGGGAGCGCTGTTTGCCCCATTTGCAGGAGTCGTCCGCTCAAACGCGCACCCACGGTGCGGTCTGTATTGCGAATCTCTAGCTCGCGTTGGAAGGGGAGCTCATCCAGGGCGACAGCCGCGACCACGGCCTCGGCAAGACGGTTGCCGAGCTCGTTGGGATCATCGTACTGGGGAACACCGAGGAAGTGGCGAGGGGTAGGCACATCAGGTTGGGCCAGGAGGGGACTGAGATCAAGAGAATCGAAGGCTGTATCGCCGGTATGCCGTTGCTCTAAAAGCTCTGTGCGACCGATAATTTCGTCTAAACTACGATAGCCCAATTTAGCCAACCACTCGCGTATTTCCTGGGCAATGAAAGTGAAAAGGGCAATGACATGCTCTGGTTTTCCTTGATACTTGGCACGCAGTTTCGGATCCTGCGTGGCCACACCGACAGGACAGGTGTTGCGATGGCAGACTCTTGCCATAATGCAGCCTTCTGCTACCATTGCGACGGTGCCAAAGGAGAATTCATCTGCACCCAAAATAGCAGCAAGAAGCACATCACGGCCATTACGCAAACCGCCATCAGTGCGCACGACGATACGGTCACGCAGCCCATTAGCGCGCAGCACTTGCTGCGTTTCTGCCAGGCCCAACTCCCAGGGCAGCCCCGCGTGCTTGATGGAGGAGAGCGGCGAGGCGCCCGTACCCCCGGTGCTACCCGAGATAAGAACGGCTGTGGCCCGACCTTTGGCTACGCCCGCAGCAATGGCACCAACCCCGGCCTGCGCTACCAATTTCACACAAATCTCGGCGGCGGGATTGATTTGTCGGAGATCGTAAATTAGCTGAGAGAGATCTTCGATGGAGTAGATGTCATGGTGGGGGGGCGGGGAAATCAGAGCCACACCGGGCGTGGTGAGGCGAATCGAAGCGATCTTTTCACTCACTTTGTGCCCGGGCAGATGTCCTCCTTCGCCCGGCTTCGAGCCCTGTGCCATTTTGATCTGGAGCTCTTGCGCAGAGAGGAGGTAGGCAGGGGTGACGCCAAAATGGCCCGAGGCCACTTGTTTGGCAGCGCTATTGCGCTCGTTACCGAGACGTGCCGGGTCTTCGCCTCCCTCACCGCTGTTCGAACGCCCACCAATACGGTTCATGGCGATGGCAAGGTCTTGGTGTGCTTCTTCGCTCAAGGCCCCCATCTCGACATCGCGGCCGTGCTGAAGCGGCGCATGATCGCTTCCACGGGCTCGACTTCTTCCAAGGGGATAGGCTTACGACCGGGCTTAAAGATAAGCAAATCGCGAAGATCGGTGGGGTGATGGTTTTGCAGGGCTTCGCTATACTGTTTGTAGATGGCATAGCCCTCGTCGAAATGACCATTCAAGACGCCAGGCGTCCGTACGGCCTCCTGGAGAAGGGCGATGACCTGGGGAGTCAGGGCATGGTTTTCGCCTGAACGACGATGTTTGAAGAATCCCCAGTGATGTAAGCGCGTGGGTTGGATACCGTAGGCCTGGTCATGCAGGTAAAGTAGATCGCTGGCGATTTTTTCGAAGCCGACGCCCCCGAGGCGATTGGGGGTACCGGTAAAACAGCGTTCGACTACCTCGTCATGTAAGCCAATACACTCAAATACTTGTGCCCCGCAGTAGCTGTCGACGGTACTGATCCCCATTTTCGACATGATTTTCAATAAGCCCCCTTCCAACGCCTTGAGATAGTTTCTCTCGGCTTGTGCAGCCGAATCCAACCCCTTAAGGCGTCCACCCACGGCAAGATCGGCTACCGTATCCAGGGCAAGCCAGGGATGCACAGCATTGGCACCGTAGCCGATTAGGGTAGCAAGGCGGTGAACCCCGGCCACGTCGCCCGCTTCGACGACAAGGCTCCCTTGCATGCGCAGTCCCCGGCGAATAAGATGCTGATGAACGGCGCCTACAGCCAATAAACTGGGTATAGGCGCGTTTCGGGGCCCGGCGTTGCGGTCCGTGAGGAGAAGAATGTTATGGCCATTTGCCAGGGCGGTGACAGCCTGTTGACAGAGGCGGTCCAGCGCTTTTTCCAGCCCTTGCACGTTGTCACTAACGGGAAAAGTCATATCCAGTTCGACCAAAGAAAAGGGTAAGCCGTCGTGGCTGTCATCGAAGGATACATCGAGAGGACGGCGCAGACGCCGCAACAGGGCCAGGGCATCGCGATCGAGAATAGGGCTTTCGAGCTGAAGCAGTTTTGCGTGGTCGGGTGTCTCTGTGAGAATGCTCCGTCGCCGTCCCAGCAAGGTGGTGAGAGACATCACCACCTGTTCGCGTAAGGGATCGATAGGCGGATTGGTCACTTCGGCAAAACGCTGTTTGAAGTAATGGGTGATGGGCCGGGGCAGGTGGGAGAGTACTGCTGGTGGTGTGTCATCGCCCATGGCGCCGATGGGTTCTTTGCCGGAAAGGGCCATCGGCTTTAAGACCATGTTGACTGCTTCACTCGAGACGCCGAATAGTTGTTGTTTGGGGAGGAGTGTCTCTTCTCCTTCTTCGATCGTGGGCGGTTCAGCGAGGAAGCCTTCTTCATACACCGGTTCGGCCATTTCGCCCCTGAGAGCAGTACTTAACGGGGTATCAATATCTTGTTTGATAGCAAAATCGATTTCGCTAAGTCTGTAGAGGTGCGAGCGCACCCACTGACCATATTCCTGTCGTGTACAGACTTCAGCTTTAGTTTCGTTGTTTTTGAGTAAACGACCACGATGGATATCCACGATGAACATCTGTCCTGGCCCCAGCTTACCGCGCCAGTTGATCTGGTTGGCGGGAATATCGAGTACACCTGTTTCGGAAGCACAGACGAGGAGGCCATCTTTGGTGCGGAAGTAACGTGCCGGTCGTAAACCGTTACGATCGAGGGCAGCACCAGCCACGCGACCATCGGTGAAGACAAGTGCGGCCGGTCCATCCCAGGGTTCAGTCAAACAGGCATGATATTGGTAAAAATCGCGGCGTTCGGGGGGGAGATCGTGGATGCGTTCCCAGGCTTCGGGCACGAGCATCATCAAGACATGTCGTAACTCGCGGCCACTGCGTACCAGAGCCTCGACGGCATTATCGAGCATGGCACTATCCGAGCCGCGAGAATCGATGATGGGGCGAATTGCTTCTCCCCAGGCCGATTCTCTGAAACTACGCTCACGGGCAGCCATCCAGTTGATGTTCCCTTGCAGGGTGTTGATTTCACCGTTATGGGCCAACATGCGGAAAGGCTGAGCACGTTCCCAGGTGGGAAAGGTGTTGGTAGCATAGCGTTGGTGGAAAAGGGTGATGGCGGTCCGAAAGTCTGGATCGGCCAGATCGGAATAAAATTCCGCCAGTTGTGAACCCATCATGAGTCCTTTATACACCAGGGTTCGACTCGAAAAGGAGGAGATATAAAGATCGATTTTTTCGGAAATGACTTCGGCTTCGATGGCACGCCGTGCTAAATAAAGCACTTTCTCGAAAGCATCGCCACGATCGAGATGGTCGGGGCGTTCGATGAAGACCTGCCAGATGTCGGGCCGAGTTTCTCCTGCAACATTGCCGAGAGCCTCGAGCTGTACAGGAACGCGTCGCCAGGCCAATGATTCCAGCCCCACCACCTGCAATTTCAAGTCCACGATACCCTGCCAATCATGCGCGGAAAGGCGCCGATCGGTAAAAAAGACACCCACAGCCAGATCACCATACTTGATTTGGCTTAGCCCCAAGAGCTTACCAAAGAAACGGATGGGAATCTGGGTAAGGATACCGGCGCCATCGCCTGTGCCGGCATCGGCAGCAACGCCCCCCCTATGTTCCATATTGGCCAGGGCATGAATGGCCATGCTGACCAACTCGTGGCTACGCCGGCCAGGAATATCGGTGATCAGGCCAATACCGCAGGCGTCACGTTCAAAACGAGGGTCGTAAAGGCTATGGGCGAGAGAGGTGGGTG
>JAADFV010000393.1 GCA_013152695.1 Chloroflexota bacterium
TAACAAAAGAAAAATCCCAAATGCCAAGTATCGCGTTTTCTTTCTGTCGTCACCTTTTTGCATTATACAAGGATACTTAGAAACGAGAATGGTTCTTTGGGATTTCATGTGGCCAAGGCGGGGAAATTGCCACGAATTACACGAATTAGCACGAAAAACGAATACGTATCATCCTTTTCCACTTTGTGCTCTTGACATTGGGGCTCACTTCAGTTGTCACGAGATCTGTGACTTCTAACCATGTGTGCGATTCTCATTATGGCTTAGTGCATGAGCGGACCTTCGTTAGATTCTTGGCTGGAATATCCCCGAATCGTATATGAGGGCCTAGCCATGGTGCGAAAATGAATACGTGCCAAGTACTCGCCAATGATGCCCAGGGCGAAGAGTTGAGCACCCGAGAATATGGCGATGGTTGAAGCCAGAAAGGGGGAAGCCAGGCACGCTGCCGCCCTCAACAAGGTAGCGGCCAAGAACAAAAATCAACACGAAGACACCAAAAATGGCTAGCCCAAAGCCGATTATGCTAGCTGCCTGTAAGGGCCATGTACTGAACCCCGTCATCATATTCATTGCATGAGTCATCAACTTACGAAATGTGTAGTTCGATTCTCCGATTGTGCGTGGGTGATGTTGAACCGGTATTGCGGAGAAACGCGATCCACCCCAGGTGAGAAGGACATCGATTGAGACATAAGGACCGTGATACCCTGCAAATGCACGTCGCAGCTCAGTGCGAAAGGCGCGGTAAGCACTAACACGGCGAGCCGTTTCTGCCCCCATAGCGTGCTGCAACGTCCATTTCGTAATCTGCGAGGCAAGATCACGGAATAGGCCGTGTTGTTCATGACGTGGAGTCCCATAAATTAGGTCATAGCCCTTATCCAATTCCGCCAGCATATGAGGAATCTCTTCAGGTGGATTCTGTAAATCGTCGTCGATTGTCACAATAACGTCACTCTTTGCCTCCCTGATGCCACACAACAGTGCGTTGTGCTGACCGTAATTGCGCATCAAGTTTATACCGCGGACGGCGGTGTAAGAGTTTGCTAGTTCTTCCACGGTGTCCCATGATCTGTCCGGGCTTCCATCATTGATGAAGATGATCTCGTATGCCAGATCGAGCGCATCCAAAACATGAAGAAGTCGTTCTGTCAATAAGGGCAGCGAGCCTTCACTTTTATAGACTGGGACAACAACCGAGACTGAATGAAATGTCAAGAAAGAGGTGTATTTGTTCAAGTCTTAGTCCTCGCTCACCAATGAAGGAAATAACGGCTTTTCCGCCATGATGTTCCGAGAGCGCTCAATTTCTTCGGCAACAACCGCCTGTGCTGCGGATGTAATGCGATACAACCTCATGTTGCCAACCTGAGCAAGTAGGTATGATCCGAAATCACCTGCGAGGTAGTCACTTGTGGCCCTGGTGAGCAAATAGGCGGGGTGTTGTGGAGGAACAGGCAGCAGGAAATTGCGATACTCGGTAGAGTTATCCAAAACAAGACCTGCTTGATAATATGTGTTATAAGACGAAAGTGCCAACATCAAATAGTAAGGATACTGCCATCCCGTCTCGGCTGGTGCATTGACAAGAATCAGATCGTTCGTATTGACTGCAATAGTCGAAATCAATTTGTCAATATCATAGGAATCGCTGCCCTTGATCCTGTTTGACCGCTGAAAATAGCTGTTGGGCTGCTGGATAAACGGCAGCACGGTGCCAGCAATCAATGCGATGGTGAGCCATCCCGCAACCAGTATGCGTGTGCCTTTGCCAACAGCAGTAGGGAATCTCTGCATAACAACGCTAGCACCAATAACCGCTGTCAAAATGAAGTAAGGATATGTATATGTAAAAATTTTATCGGCGCTCTTGGTATTGCCAGCAACCACAAAAAACAAGTATAAAACTACAGCGCCTAATGAAATGAAGAGTAAGACTCTGCGAGTACTCGCATGGCTCTGAGTGCGATACCATCGATAACCGGCCAAAATGACGAGCAGGACTAAGAAACCTATCAGGTTGGCTGCGAGCCATAGTGGAATCCGAATCGTCCTCGAAAATGACGCAAAAAATGCGTGGATCGGAATTCCAGCAACTGCTCCTAGAAGGTCTGTTACTAGCTGTTGGGCGCCAACCGCCCGAAACTTTTCTTGCACTTCAGCTACAGCGAACAAAGCGGTGCTCGCTGGCACATGGTAATCCAGTTGCCCTGTCAGTAGCAAGATCAATAAGGTGGCACCCATAGCCTTGATATACAGCAAGACCTGCTCTCTTCCTGTGCGGCCTTGCGTCGAATGAACAATGACCAAGCCAAAGGCAGCAAAAACAACGACAATTAGCGGCGGAGGATAGACGGCACTAATTGCAGCGCCGGCAACTCCGATAAGAATGATAGACTTCCACCGAGGAATTGCGTACGAATCTTCGAGCTGTATGAGACCATATATGAGCAGGGCGACCAGGGGAAGTGCTGCGATTTCAAATCCTGCATCCATCTCAAGTACCAAGCGTGCCCAAAAACCTGCAACAGCAACCATAGCAGCCAGAATCGTTAGAAGCTTTGGCAAATACAAGCGATGTCCCAACGCCATAAGTACCGGGGCGGTGACGGCGAAGCAAAGGACATTGAATGCGTAATAAAAATGTGTGGTAGAAATCCCAACCGCCGTGGCAAGTGCCGCCATCGACACCATATGATTGATTGCCATTGGTCTACCCAAAAAGCGGGCTGTAAGGAGAGCTGTCGGAGCTTCTGTTGCCAGACGGTTTATGTTCTCCAAGTTATTGGTGACCAACTGGCTCCCGGCTCGCAAAATCTGCCAATCGACCTGCCGGGCAGACTCAGCAAAAGACATGTAAAGAAACGCGTCGCTGGCATTACTTCTGAACACGGCGTATTGAATCCCCATCAACGTCATAGGTAAAACTAGAATGGCTATGACAATGGCAAACCCAGATAAGGGCCACACAAGTTCTGCAAAGGCAGGTAAAGAGATTTGCCCACAGTGACTCCTCAGCCAAAGGGCGATCAGTGCTGCGTTAGCAATCAACAGAAAAACAAAGGCCGGTTGTATCCAAACCGAAACCGGCGCGTAATAACGGTACAGGGGGAAACTAACGAGATGCAAAATGGCAAGACCAAGGGCGGGCGCAATGGCTGCTGCATGTATGATNAGGTGGGTACCGGAAACAAGCCATATGGCTACTCCACTTCCAGCCAGAGCCAAGAATAGTATAAGAATGACAACACTCAAAGATTCAATCAGCATTCCAATAACTGCGCCTCAACCGCCAACGCAAACAAATTCTTTCACGAAGCATTGTCGCCATTAAACCGGAGCCTCTGGCGATCGCAAGATGCGATCCGCAAGTGAGGCGCCATCCAGTCTATGATACCCCAAGGCCTCCATCGGCGTGCCACAGGCCGGCCAGCCCTCCACCGCCAGCTTGCGCAAGCGCCGACCCTCTATTTCACCCAGTTCGCTGAGCACATTGAGCATAGCGTCGCCTAGCCCGCCCACCGGGAAATGATCTTCCAGCACGTAAATATGGCGATAGGGAGCTACGGTCTGGCGCAACCAGTCACCATCAATGTGATTCAGCCACGGCATATTCACGACCTGCAGGCCAAAGCCCTGCGCCTGCAACAGCTCGGCGGCAGTCAAGGCCTCGTGCAACATCACCGGGCCGTAGGCAAAAAGGATGGCATCGGCGCCCTCGGTCAGACCCACCCCGCGGCCAACCTGAAGTTGATAGCCTGGGGGCAGAGCTATTCGTCGGGGAGAAGGCCCAATCACCAGGCGCAGCGTGCAATTTTCTTGTGCCTGTTCCACACACCAAGTCAGCGCCTGCCGGGTTTCGGCGGGATTGGCCGGTTGTAGGATGGTCATGTTGGGCAGTGAAGCCAGATTGGCGATGTCACGCAGGCTTTGGTGTGATTTACCGGGCCCGGCGGGGATCAGGCCGGCATAATGGCACACGTAGATGATCTTGCTCAGCTCCGAGGCATTATTATAGATTTGCTCGTTTGCGCGCGAGGCCAGAAAGCAAAGGAATTGACTACCGGCAGCAGGCCCATGCGGGCCAGTCCGCCCGCCATCGAGACCATATCCTGCTCGGCAATACCGTTCTGAATAAACCGCTCCGGGTAGGTGAGCTCGAATTCGCGCACGCGACAGTCGGCGGCCAGGTCGGCATCGAGCACCACGAGATGAGGGTGACTGCCTGCCAGCTCGATCAAGGCCTTGCCATAGGCTTCCACCACATACTCACTGCTCTCTTTCATCGACTCGCCCACTCTGTCGCCTTTGCTGACGGGCTCCCCCAGGGCGTTCTTGGGCGCCTTCGTCTGCATGGCAGCCAGGGGAGGCACAGGTTTGCGCTTGAGTGATTCCAGCCCTACCGCGCCCAAGCGATCATTAATGCGGGCCACGACCTCGCGGTCGGCGGCCAAGTATGAAGCATCGTCGGGAGCGCCGGAGTGCCAGCGGTAGTAGCCCTGACCTGACTTTAGGGCCTGAGGGTGCTCCATAAACGAAACGCCTCGCCCCTTCAGGGTGTCGGCAATCAAAGCCTTGGGTTTATCATTGATGCTGCGGAATTCCTGAAAAACCTGGGCCAGTGCTTTTACATCGTGCCCCGAGCAACGGGCCACATGCCAACCAAACACTCTCAACTTCTCTTCCAGGTTCCGCAGATCGACGATTTCTCGCACCAGTTTGTCGGATTGCACCTTATTATGGTCGATGAGTATCGTCAGGTTGGAAACGCCCTGATGAACGGTGGATTGCAGCGCCTCGTAGTTCTGCCCTTCCTGTAATTCTCCATCCCCCACCATGACGAACACCCGCCCCCCCCAGCCTTGCTGGCCCAGGCCATCCCCCTTCCTTTGGAGATGCCCATGCCCAGTGAGCCTGAATTGGCCTCGATGCCGGGAGCTCCAATATCGGGATGACCATCCAGGCCCCCCAGCCGGCGCAGTTTCAATAGTTTCTCTTCGGGAATGATGCCGGCGGCATAAAGTAAAGCATAAAGGCCGGGCACATCATGACCTTTGGAAGAAAAGTAAATGTCACGATTAGGATCGTCGTAGCCCAGGGCCAGGGTGTTCATCTCGTGAAAATAGAGATAGGTAATGATATCCATGGCGCTAAGGCTGGAGCCAAGATGCCCCGAGCCAGCACGTTTGACGGCGGTCAGAGCATTGGCACGACACATGTCGGCAAGTATTGCCAGACGAGCATGGGGATCGATATCGGCTGCCAGGATACGTGTAAATTCAGGGCGGGGGATTAAGGCGATTTCAGGCACGCGTGGATATGCTCCTTAAAATACAGGCGAGAAAAGTATTTAGCTTCTGGACACTGGCGTTTTTTGTTTTTGCCACGGATTCACATATATTTTTACGAAAAAGAAAGGAAGACATCTTCAAATCTTGTGGTTAATAATACTCTGCTAAGCTGCATGTGTCTTTTTCGCCAGACTCCAGTTACCTTGATTCAACTTGCGGAAGGGCTAATGAGAATGGGTAAATACATCCTGAACTTGCGGATCAGTGGTGTGGGGGTAGCCGAGGGTGTTTTCAGCGGTTCTGAGGTGACGGTGGTAGTAGAGGTAGCAGTAGATGTTTTTGTTGGTCGCGGGGTAGGTGAGGGGGTAGCCGTGGGCGTATGCGTGGGGGTGGGTGTGATGGTAGCCGTGTCTGTGGCAGTGGGTGTGGGAGTGATCGTTGGTGTGGGTGTTACCTTGGCGAAGAAGAAATCGGTCATATGCACTTCCGGCTGTGCCTCGTACCATAACACACCGGCGGGTTCGAGCACCGTACCATCCTCGCTCACGATATCGACGGGCGCTAATCCTGGAGGCGCCTCTTCCTTGAGCAGGAAATAATCGTAGACGAAAGGTTGGATAATGAAGAAATTATAGAAACCATCACCGCCGCTTAGCCGCGTCTGCACCAGAACACCGGGAGCTGACTCGCCCTCGTTATAGCCATAGAGCCGAAGTTGTACATCTGGGAGCGACGTTGTGTTCTCGCCATCAACCTGCATATAGGTATAACCACGGAAGCGCCAGACTGGCGTAGGAGTAGGGGTTATCGTTGGGGTTGGCGTAGAGGTCGGTGTGGGGGTCGGTGTAAAGGTGGGAGTCGGTGTAGCCGTGGCCGGGCAGAGTTGGTCCGACCATTGTTTCAGGGGCTGATGCATGGCATTAGCAATCTTCTGATAACCTGTGGGATTGGGGTGCAGGCCATCCGGTGGCATGTCGGTTGCCGCATTCATATTAAAATACACCTCAGCGTATTTCACGCGACTCCCCTTGCTGTTAGCAATACTTGCTACCCGCTGGCTGTACGCCCGGGCCAAATCATCTTTTTGTACATAATCAAGCCGTGGCTCATAAACGGGGGGGATGGAGGCAACGATCAGGCGTACACCCGGCCATTGCGTGAGGATTCTGTCAATCATGGCGTTTAATTCCGCAGCCATTTGGTCAGCATTGGTTACTAGATAATCCTGCTGTATCGTTGCTGTGCCGGCCATCAGGATGATGATGTCGGCCGGATTGGCGGCCATGGCCGGTTCCACGACAGAACTATTCAGATACGTTATCTTGGCACCACTCCACCCTTCATGGTTGGGGGCAGGTGACGTGTTCCTGCCTACAAAAGTGACGTGCAAATCGCCGGTACTTGCCCA
>JAADFV010000394.1 GCA_013152695.1 Chloroflexota bacterium
TACATGACTAAAGGGGTAGTTTGACACACCGCGGCATCAATCTCTATAATGAAGACACGAAGGCATCAACCCTCTTGCAATCAGGTGTTCCCTAGCTATTGCCAGGCCCATTTTTTCAAGGTGTCCCTTATGAAAACAATCAAACGCTATCCCAACCGTAAACTTTATGATCTCGACCGCAAACGTTATGTGACCCTTGACAATATTGCCACCATGATCCAGGAAGGGGAAGACATTAAAGTGATTGATCATGAGACAGGAGAAGACCTTACCAGTGTGACTTTGTCTCAGATCATTTTTGAGCGTGAGAAGAAACGTTCGGGTTTTTTGCCCACCAGTATTCTCACCAACCTTGTGCGTACCGGCGGTGGCACATTTGATTATCTTCGTCGATCACTCCATACGTCATTGGGAGTGTTACGCTTGATTGAAGAGGAAATCGATCAGCGCATCGACATGTTGGTGGCAAAGGGAGAACTTGCACAGGAAGAGGGTGAACGCATTCGCGGCGAGATTTATGATAGCGTTTTTTCTGCGACCAAAGATGTCTTACCCGATATTCGTCTCGAGGCTGCCCTCGAGCGCTTAAATGTTCCTTCGAGCAAAGAGATTAAGACACTGCAAGAGCAGGTAGATTTATTGATGAAACGAGTCGACGAATTGCTGGCTTCTATGCCCGAAAATAATCACAATAACCCTCCAACAGACGATACAACACCTGAGAATTGATTCCACTATGCTTTCGAACGAAACATCTAAGACGGCATTGGTTTTAGCTGGCGGTGGCCTGAGCGGCGCCGTTTACGAGATCGGCGCCCTGCAGGCTATCGACGCCTTACTGGTCGACCGAGATGTGGGGACATTCGACATTATTGTAGGAACAAGCGCTGGTGCCCTGGTGGGGAGCATGTTGGCGTCAGGGGTGATGCCTAACGAAATGATGGCGGCACTGGAAGGGGCCCAATCTGACAGCTCCACCTTTTTACCCCGACATTTATTCTCCCTCAATACGGGTGAACTGGTAAAAAAGGGCTCACGTTTACCTCTGACCCTGAAAAATGCCCTGATTCACTACGTACGCCATCGTACGGACATGAATGTTTTTGATGTGTTATGGTCGCTGATCGAGGCACTTCCTTCTGGCATTTATAACAATCGAACATTAGCGCATTTTGTACAAACATTATTGACCGAACGCGGGCTCGAAGATTCATTTTCCAAGACACTGAAGCAACTTTACATCATTGCCACAGACCTCGACACTGGTGAACGTGTGATTTTTGGCCGTGAGCCATGGCACGATGTGCCTATTAGCCAGGCCGTTGCCGCCTCGAGTGCCGTTCCTTTGCTCTATCAGCCTGTACGAATCAAGGATCATGAGTTCATCGACGGAGCCGTGCGCGGTAATGCCAGTTTGGATGTAGCCATCGAGGCGGGCGCCCGCCTGATCGTGTGCATCAATCCTCTCGTTCCTATTGACAACAGCGAAAAGCGAAATATTCCCCTTTTAGGCAAAGATGGCCGTTTTCTTAGCGAGAAAGGGGCGCAGGCAGTTTTTTCCCAATTCATGCGGATTTCGCTGAAAAGTGGCCTGGCTTATCATATCAAACAGTTGCGTCGCCGCCATCCTGATGTCGACATCATTCTCATCGAACCCCGCGCCAACGATTTCCAGATGGCGTTTTACAATATCATGCGTTATTCGGCCCGGGTGACCATCGCCCGCCACGGTTTCGAGTCTGTGACCATCGACTTGGCCAACCAATATCATGAGCTCAAAGCAACGCTGGCCCGGCATGGCATTCAGATCACGCGGCGTTTTGTCATCGAGGAACTGGAAGCGATTCGGGAAAGTAATTACGATATCAAGGTCGTGCGAAAAATGTTGGAGCGAAGTGAAAAGCGGCGGCAAGCACAGGTGTTTGCGACACAGGCACCGGCTGACCGTTCGTCCAAGCCAGCCCCAATCGATTCCTTCCGCGCTGCCATGGCCGAGCTCGAACAGTCGATTGCTCGTTTAGAAAAGCAGTTGGAGTAAATGAAAAGACCTCGCAAGTCACTGAGACTCACGAGGTCTTTTTTCCTGGCTCATATCCAAGCCAGGGGATTGGAGAAAGCTACACGCCCGAGATCAGGCAGATTTGTCGCGCAAAGCTGACTGGGCCGCGGCCAAACGAGCAATGGGCACACGGAAGGGGGAGCAGCTCACGTAGTTGAGGTTCAGATGGTGGCAAATATCGATAGATTTGGGATCACCACCATGTTCGCCGCAGATACCGATTTCGAGGTCGGGGCGGGTCTTGCGTCCGAGATTGACGGCAATATCCATAATCTTGCCGACGCCGTTCTTATCGAGGGAGGCGAAGGGGTTCTCGGGTAAGATACCCTGGGCGATGTAGTCCATGAGGAAGCCCTTTTCTGCGTCATCACGGCTGATGCCAAAGGTCGTCTGCGTGAGATCGTTGGTGCCGAAGGAGAAGAACTGGGCATATTCAGCGATTTCGTCGGCTGTGAGAGCGGCACGTGGGATTTCGATCATGGTGCCGAATTTGTAGTCGATATCGATGCCCTGTTCCTTCATCACCTCTTTGGCGACCTCTTCCAGGGCAGAACGCTGGACTTTGAGCTCGTTCACATGGCTGGTGAGGGGAATCATGACCTCGGGATGGACATCCACACCGGCTTTGGCAACCTCGCAAGCAGCTTCGAAAATGGCCCGTACCTGCATCTTGGTCAGTTCGGGCATGAGGATGCCGAGACGAACGCCACGGGTGCCCAACATGGGGTTGGACTCATGAATGGCTTCGACTTGCTCCAAAATTTCCGCAGTTTCCTGTCTGCAGCAGTTCGTTTAGGGCTGTGAGATCGGGAGCATGGGCCAGTTGCAGTTTGTAATCGGTCAGTTTTTCCAGAAGGGTATCGTGGGAGGGTAGGAATTCGTGCAAAGGTGGGTCGATGAGCCGGATAATGACCGGGCAGCCGTCCATGGCTTCGAAGAGGCCTTTGAAGTCTCCACGCTGGTAAGGCAACAGTGCATCGATGACTTCTTTGCGCTCTTCTTCCGAATCGGTCATGATCATCTTTTGCACGAAAGGCAGGCGTTCGGTTTGGAAGAACATGTGCTCGGTGCGGCAGAGGCCGATACCTTCGGCACCGTATTCGCGCGCACGGCGAGCATCGACGGGATAATCTGCATTGGTCCATACGCCAAGACGACGGAACTCATCAGCCCAGGAAAGAAGTTTCTTCAACCAGGGATCAGAAATGTCGGGAACCATGGTTTCGACCTTGCCAAGGAAGACTTCGCCGGTTGTGCCATCAATAGATAACCACTCGCCTTCTTTGACAACAATGCCTTTCACTTCCATTTCGCGGGCACTGAGATTGATCTGCAGGTCAGCAACGCCGACGACCGCGGGTTTACCAAACTGACGGGCCACCAAGGCGGCGTGGCTGGTGCGACCGCCACGGCTGGTGAGGATACCATTGGCCGCCAACATGCCATGCACGTCGTCTGGCTTGGTTTCAGGTCGTACCATGATCACGTCTTTGCCTTCTTTTGCCCAGGTTTCGGCCCGATCGGCATCAAAGGCGACAATACCGACTGCAGCCCCAGGCGAGACGTTCAGGCCTTTGGCGATGAGACGACCCGTTGCAGCAGCTTCTTTCTTGGCCTTGATGTTAAATTGGGGATGTAAGAAAAAGTCTACCTGATCGGGAGTCACGCGCAAGACAGCCTCTTCCCGGCTGATCAGGCCTTCTTCGACCATATCGACGGCGATACGCACTGCTGCTTGGGCTGTGCGCTTACCATTTCGTGTCTGGAGCATCCACAGTTTGCCACGTTCGACCGTGAATTCCATGTCTTGCATGTCGCGATAGTGCCTTTCAAGGCGTTTAGCGATTTCTACCAGCTCAGCATAGGCCTTGGGCAATTCTTTTTGCATGTCCTCGATACGTTTGGTCATGCGAATACCAGCTACGACATCTTCACCCTGGGCATTATTGAGGTAGTCGCCTTCCATTTTGGGTTCGCCGGTGGTGGCATTGCGGGTCATGGCAACGCCCGTAGCGCTGTCACTGCCCATATTGCCAAAGACCATGGTGACGATGTTGACGGCCGTCCCCAAATCGTGGGGGATGTGGGCGGCATTGCGATAGTCGATGGCGCGTTTACCATTCCATGATTTGAATACTGCTTCTGTGGCGAGCTTCAGCTGCTCATAAGGGTCTTCAGGAAAGTCGCGACCGGTGTATTGTTTGAAGATAGCTTTGAATTCTTCACTGATCGCTTTCCAGTCCTCAGCCGTGAGATCTGTATCTGATTCGACCCCGCGTGCCTGGCGATATTTGCTCAACACCTCTTCGAAGGGTTCGTCGGGCACATTCATCACCACGGAACCAAACATTTGAATGAGGCGACGATACGAATCATAAACAAAGCGAGGATCGTCGGTGAGCTTGATCATGCCTTGCACCGTCTCTTCGTTCAAACCGATATTCAAGACGGTATCCATCATGCCGGGCATGGAGAATTTGGCGCCAGAGCGGCAGGAGACCAGTAGGGGATTATTTGGATCGCCGAATTTTTTGCCGGCTTTTTTCTCTACTACTTTTAGGGCCTCAAGTACCTGGTCCCACAAACCCTCAGGAAACTGCTCGCCAGCCTCGAGATAGGCATTGCAAGCTTCGGTCGTAACTGTAAAGCCCGGAGGCACCGGTACGCCAATGCGAGTCATGTCGGCCAGGTTAGCACCTTTGCCGCCCAACAGGGCGCGGACATCTTCCCAGTTGCCGCCGACATACTTCTCGGCTTCCTCGACTTCGTCAAATAGATAGACCCATTTTTTTGCCATGATTGTTTTTCTCCTATGCATTGATAATATAGATGCAGATGATTAGATCATCGCGAATTGAGTTGCAGACAATAGAAAGACCCCGAAAACGGGGTCCACTTCTTTGTGGGTATCTTATCTATTATGACCTAAAAGGTGCTTTTTTGGCAATGATCCGCATCATATAAAATAGGGGGTCAATTTTTCGATTGTGTTGGGAACAGTCATTAGTCAGGCGTCGACAGTCTTTAGTTGTTGCCATGAGGGGGTGTGAGTACCAGAAAAAGGGATTGCCCCACTATTTTTTCAAGGTTCACCCCCCCGCCTGGCGCTTCGCGTTAACACCACAGCCACATTGGCTGCAGTTCC
>JAADFV010000395.1 GCA_013152695.1 Chloroflexota bacterium
ACCACCATTTTCGTCGATATGTTGTACAGGAATGCCCCTTTCGCCTAACATTTGGCCGATCAGGTAGCTGCGATGACTGGCTTCGGGTTGTGCAGGTGTGTCCATCAATGCCACGCGCAGGCCTTGCTCAAACGCTTTCTGTACCCGGCCCATGCCCTGACGAAACCCTTCCTGCTCTCTCAGCCGCTCGAATGACACCTCTCCGTTGACATAACATTCAGGGTTTTCCGGCTGCGCACCCAGGGCATCGCCCATAAACACGTAGCGGATACCCTGCCGGCTTAGCGTTACCGCCAGTCTATCTTTATCGAAATCCGGCTCCAACTGCGAATAAGGCGTCGAGCGAATGTCGATGAGAAAGGCGATCTCATATTTTTTCAACAGCTCTAAAAAATCCGTCACTCCACGCGAGCTGTAGCCGATGGTCAGAATGAGGGGATGATCGGGCATTGTCTGGACGGGGTGAGAGGGAAGGCAGGGGCACAGAGAGAATTATGGCATATATCGTCGCCTGCGCTTTACAATCATTGATAGTCGACCGACTTTTTACGGTGAAAAGGCGCAGCGGAAACCAACATTGATGTAGAGGCCATCTGGAGGGCTATAGTTACGGAAAGCGGCACGTACGCCACTCTGGCGATTATACCACGAACCACCACGCAGCAGACGATGGTCACCCGAAGTGGGTCCAGGCGGATTGGCAGAGGGTGATTGTGTGTAATAAGCTTCATCATACCAATCTGCAACCCATTCCCACACATTCCCTGCCATATCCAATGCCCCATAAGGACTGGCGCCTGAGGGATAGCTACCCACGGGAGCTGCTTGGGGATAACCATCGTTCCCTTCTGTATCTTTCCAAACATTTGGACAATTGGTGTCGCAGTAATTCACCTTGCTACTATCAAACTCATTTCCCCAGGAATACTTCCTGCCATCTGTCCCCCGCCCTGCTTTCTCCCACTCTGCCTCAGTAGGTAAACGCCGTCCCGCCCATTGGCAATAAGCTTGGGCATCATACCAATTGACTTGCACTACCGGCTCATGATCACGACCGTCGATATTGCTATCAGGGCCTTCGGGATGTTGCCAGTCTGCTCCTGCCACACACTTCCAGCCACTTCTATCGGTCTGGAATACCAGGCCACAAACTCTCTCCGGATTATAGTCCGTTTCTTTCACAAAATTAGCAAACATGGCATTCGTCACCTCCGTTTTATCAAGCCAAAAAGCATCCAGGTAGACCGTGTGTTGAGGGTGTTCATCGTCGTCCCCCTCGCCATCAGGACTCCCCATGATAAACTCGCCCCCAGGTACATACACCAGTTCCATGCCGTCTTTGGGGGAAACGAGGATAGACCCGATTTCAGGTGTGGTCAGGGGAATGAGGGCCAGGGTCGGTGTGCTGCTCGGTTGGGGTGTGGAGGTAGGAGGTAGCGTAGGGGTGTACGTCGGTGGTGTCGTCGCCGTGTTAGTAGGCTGGGGGATAGGTGTATTGCTTGGGGTAGGTGTAGGTGTTTCGTGAGGGGGAGGAGTGGGTGTAGTGGTGGGAAGAAGGGTAGGTGTATCAGTTGGCGACGGTGTCAGACTTGGCGTCGATGTCTCGGTGGGACGAGGGGTTGGGCTAGGTGTGGGAGAAGGCGTGGCACTGGGCGGAATGGGGGTATGAGTCGGTGGTAACGACGTCGCTGTAGCTGTTGCCTGTACGGCAGCAACAACCGCGACGGTAGGTGTCTGAGCTGGCTCGCTGCCGGCGCGGCCGAACAGCCAAAAGGCGAACAGCAGCACCAACGCCAGCAGGGGCAGGGCATAAAGCCAGTAATGCCCGTTGACACCGCTTGGCGACCGCATCCTTGTTTCCTTTGCGTCATTTCCCACACCATGACCACGGCCTGCCTCATTCATTATCCCTTACTCCAAGGCATACGCCATGTGCCCGGCGTCCTGCCAGCGATTTTTGGGGTTCTTTCGCCGATAAGGCGTAGGATACGGTATTTACCGTTAAGGATGGTGCTATTGGGAGTGAGAGACATAAGGCAAGGTGCGAGAATGTGTGTGAGGGTGGACAGTATGTTGTGAATGAGGGTGTCAAAGAATGACAAGGCGGGTGGTGTGGGCTCCCTTCTCATTCATAGCTTGAATGAGTAGAAATGTCAAGGATGGCGCTACCGATAAAAGCCCTTTTTCACACAAAAATGACTCTTCTGTAATAAGCCTTATCTCACGCAAAGGCGCAACGACGCAATGAAAAACAAGAGGATTTCGCGAAGAAAGATGAGCTTGACTCCCATTACTTTTGCTGTTTTCTTTGTCACCAGCACTTATTCTGCCCCTTTTTCCGTAGCGCCAAGATTTGTCCTCATGAACACGATGGGTCGGGACTCCTGCGCACACGAAAATAGATGCCGCGGGCGCGTCAATAATACCTGAAATATCCCCGGTTATTCTCTCGTACCACTCGATGGCTTTGATGTTTGCGACAAAAACCTGAAAAACCCACCCAAGTTCAGGGAAAGGAAGGAGCACAACGAAATCTAACTATCGGGTATATTTTCCCGAGAGAAATTCGATGCAAAAAACATCAAGCCGGAAAGGGATCGAGATAAAGACGAATTAGTTGCAAGTGTTTATTTCACTACTATAGGCAGGTAAAGATTTTCTTCACCAGTGGGAGGAACGGGGATATCGAGGGAAGAGAGCGCGTACTCAGGTTGCCATCCGACCTCGACCAGCGGCATCACCCGACCATCCAGCTCGACGCGCACGGCCTCACCCGGCCGCAGTCATTGGCATCCTTGCCGCCGTATAATCGCATCAGCCCATAGCTACCGTCGGCCCGCACCTGCGCACAGCCAGCTAGTCGCCCACGAGGGTCGTAGGCACGCAGTATTTGCCCCGCGGCGGCAGGGTCGGCCTGACCGTAGATTTCGCTGAAATAGGGCGTGCGCACCAGATCGGGGCAGAGGGTGGTGTCTGGCGTTGATTGGGCGGGCGTGGTTTGCAGGGCGGTGACGGCGCTGGGATAGGTGAGGGTGGCGGCCTGTGTCATGTAGAGAAGATAGCCTTTGCCTGGGTCCAAGGTCTGGAGGGTGTTGAACTGGGGCGGAACAGTGGTGTCGTAGGTGCCGTCATCACCGAGAATGCGTGTGTAAAGGCCGTCGGTGGAGGTGAGGGCGTTGGTAACTGCCTGCGACTGGCGATTACAAAATCCCACCCAGTTCCAGCCTTGATGGAGGGAAATGGGTGTATTTGGCGGCCACCAATCGCCCAGGAACGTCAGGGTCACCTCCTCTGAGCCCCGAATCCAATACGCAGCTCCCGTAGTAAAGGCCTTGAGAGTGCTGAATTGGGGCGGCAGGTCAACCACATACGAGCCTTCCTCGCCCAGAACGCGCTCATAGGTGCCATCGATGCTCTGCAAGGCACCCTGCACATCCTGGCTGCTGACATCGACACAAATCCCGACCATCTGCCAGCCGGCCTGCATGGCCTTTGCCTGCACGCCACCATCCACCAACGTGACGTCAAAGGGAGTAGCGGTGGGATCAGCGAAGATAGTATTGCTGAATACGAGACGGGAAATGCCTTCCCCAACGACATCGATATCAATGGTTGCGAGCTGGCCAGCACCGCTGGGGGCAGTGGGGGCATTGTAAACATAGCCGCCCATGCCCAAGGTGCCGCTAAGGGGGGCGGCTTGAGGGCCTAGGAGGCCGGTGATGCCGCCGGTACTCCCCAAAAGACTACCGAGGGTGCCGGTGACGGGGCGGGCTACGGCAGGATCGCTGAGCAGATCGAACTCGAAACCGGCGATGTCAGGCAGTTGCGTGCCGGTGATGGCGACCGTGATCTGGGTTTGGCCGAGGGTGGTGGGGACCATGCTGATGGTGGGGCCAGATTGGGCGCGGGCGTCAGTTCGTGTTATTGAAAATAGCCCCAGGCTAAGTGACATAACAATTCCCACCAGAACCAAGATGAGCCAATTACGCCTGGGGTGAGAATAACTTAGGGGTTTCATGAGTCTTGTTCCTCGCATACAAAACAAACCACGGATGTTCTGTAGAAGTTGCTTTTCTGGCCAGGGTTGGTTTCACAATCATCAAGGTTCGTGTCAGTATCAGACATCGGTCACCATATCCGCATTGCAGTAAACGTTCTTGCTCATTGGATAAATTTCGGTATTTTCAGGGAGTAGGTGGCTGTTTTTAGAGGAAATCATCAGGTTGGAGCTCAATGAACACCGTGAGGATGATGTTGAGATCATTACGTTGGAGGATGGTTGGTTTCTGGTGACTTGATCGAGAAGAGTAAGGGTAGTTGCCTGGATGCTAAAGCTATCTTGAATAGCTATTAGTTGTCATCGGCCGGAAATATACGGCAGATAGAGTTTGGCGGTGGCTATTACACAACTGAATGGAGGCGCTTGAACTACAGTGTTAGCTTGTACAATCACAGATTGTACTGTTTGGCCTGAAAAAATCAGCTCGGCAGGCAGTTCATAGTAAAGCTCATAGGTAGCTGGAGGAATATCAGAGAATTCAAAGAAACCTTGTTCGTTAGTTAAAGTTGTGCGTTGAAATTGAGACCAGGATGACAAGAAGAATTGATTATTCGACAGAGTAATCTCTACTCCTGGAACGCCAGGTTCATCTTTTCCTTTAACACCGTCATTATTTTGGTCTTCGAATACGACGCCCTGAATCGATCCAGTTGATGGTGTAGGAGTTATTGTGGGCGAAGAAGTGGGGGTAGGCGTTGGTGTTGTGCTGGGCGAAGGGGTTGGGGTCAGTGTTGGTGTTCTGCTAGGAGACGGTGTGGGAGACGGTGTTGGTGTCGTAGTAGGGGTGGGGGTCTTGGATGGTGTCGCCGAGGGGGTAAACGTAGGAGTCTGCGTAGGTGAAGGGGTAAATGTAGGAGTGGGTGTCGCTTCCTCTACAATGAAGACGTTGCCATCATACAGATCGGTACCCAGCGCTTGGATATGATAGCGAATGCGGCTGTTGACAAGTTCACCGTGGGGACCGGGTTGCGCTGAAACATAACGATAGTATTGTGAAGCGCTGGTGGG
>JAADFV010000396.1 GCA_013152695.1 Chloroflexota bacterium
AGACGGCGCCGCCTCCAACCGGCCTGGTTTTCTGGGTTACTGGTTTACAGGGTTACTGTGCTGCGGGTCTACATTGATGTCAATCTGTATCTTATTTACGAAGTAGTCATTTAATCCGAAATTCGCATTACTTTACGGTGCACCCACCACCCAAATCTCAGTATGGGGGGCGCCGGAACGCTCGCGGATGACCGCCAAAGTTTGTAAAGGAATGTGCTCGGCCGCGGCCACGGCCTCCAGGGCCTCTCGCCGCCCGGGGAAATTGGTGCGATCAGGGGCGTGGAGCAAGAAAACGGTGCCCGGCTGGTGTAAGAGCGGGCGTACGCGGTCGGGAAAAGCAGCGTCGGGGTGGTCGTAGGGTTCGTAACCAAAGATCTCGATTGGATTAACCTGACCTTTCGAGATCAGAATCAGAGGTGCATCGAAACCCCAATCGAGCGCATAAGGCTGGGTAATGCCATTGGCCTGTAAGGTAGCTGCCAGGCGATAGGAAGCATCAGAGTGATCGGCGTAGCCCCCTGAAGCGGTCAGAGCCTGATGATAGTGAATGTCGGCCTGGAGGGCACTACCCCCCAACAGCAACACAAACCCAGCCGTCACAACTAATCGCCAGCGCCGCTCAGGCAAGCCCTGCACAAGCACATCGAGGCCAGCGGCAGTGGCCATGGCCAAAAAGGGAGAGAACAGAGCTAAATGTGTGTACCAAAGTGCGGTGGGGGTCAGCGGAGTTTGTAGCAACAACAGAAAAATAAAGGCATAAAAGAAAAGGGCACGCAAACTCCGCTTTCTGAATTCAGGATCATGACGACGCCATATCAGTGCCACAAGAATCAGAGCGAATCCCAGAAACCAGGCAGGCTGAGCCAACGCATCACGGAAATTGCCGCCCAAATACCAAAAATGATCCCCCCGCAAGAAATCTGCCAACTGCCGCCAGCGTTCTGCCAAATTATGCCAGTAATCGGTATTTTCCACACCGTAGTAGGTCTGTCCCAGGGTTTTGGTGAAAAAGGCAAAGGTAGCGCCGGTCTTAATGTTGAACAGAATGAAAGGACTGAGGCCCAGCAAGAAAGCTGCCAGGGCACCGGCAAGAGCGCCTGGACTCAAGAGTTTGCGCACGGATAGGCGGGGCGAGCTCCGCAATTGCAGTGGCTTCCGTAGCAGCCAAAGGAAGGGCAAAAGTACAAGCAGGGCCAACAAGGGCCACAACATGATGAATTTGGCCCACAAACCCAATCCTGCGGCAAATGCCGTTAAAAACCACCAGCGTAAATGCCCGGTTCGTAGTAAACGCCATAGCGCCAACAAAATGACCAGGGTCAGAGCGATGGTGGTGTTGGTAACGTAGATCCCCTGGCGAGTAAAGAAGATAAAAGAGGGTTGGGTGGCAAGGAGAAAGGCTGTGATCACAGCGGCGTGAGGGCCAATGACTTCCCGCGTAAAACGATAGCTGAGCCACAAAATGGCAGCACCGACGGTGATGGGCCACAGCCGCATCATAGCCACACTAATGCCGCCGATCTTGAAATACAGCCAAAGCATATAGCTGTTCAAGGCGCCGACGTAGTCCACGATCATCAAAGGCAAGTCTTTGCCCCCTACTTTGATTACCGCTTGCCGGTGTGCTTCGACCGGCAGCCCCTGGATGAGCTGGACTGCCGGTTTGGCTTCGACCGCTTCGTCGTAATTAGGGCCGGGCAGATCGATTTGATAAAGGGTGAGACCCAGGTAGATGAGCAGGGCCAGCAAGAAAAGCAAGGGCGAGGGGTCACGCCTCAGAGCAGTACGCAGAGTAGTCACAGTTTTATTTGGCGATCAGCTCGATACCAGAAACCTGGCTACGATAATTGTGACCGCTGGCATAGACGCGAATACTGGTCACTTTTTGGGGACGAGGGAAGGTTTCACTGTTGAGAAAATCTGGGGACTCGTACTCATACCAGACGAAATTAGGAATTTTCTCACCGTCACGAATCGGCCAATTGGCCACGGGATCGACGGCATAGAAACCGTGTGTCCAGAATTGGGGATTACCATCGATATCGATGAAGTCGATACGCACCATGAGCGGGAATTCCGAAGACTGTATGCCGCCTCCGGGCAGACTTTGGCTGATGAGTCGTACATCCAGGCGTAAATTCAGAGAATCGAAATCGAGTACATCGACGTCGAGTTGCTGGCGGATGGCTGTTTCTGTATGAATATCTTCCTCGCCTTCACGCACAAAATAGGCAGCCATACGACCACCGCTTTCCACCAAGGTTACGGTACCGGAGGCGACACTGCTTGGATCACGGGCATCTACCACGGTTTCTACTTCCCAGGTGCCGGCGAGGGGCTGGGAGAAATCGCCGTTGCGCACGAAATTCCGGGAGCTGGCTTCAGGCAAGGAGGGCGGTTGGCCCAGTGGCACCACTGTACGCCGCCGGTTGGAAAGCATCACCACGCGATTTTGCGCCGATACTTCGGCCGAACCGCTGCGCACACTGACTTCGGTGCTGTCATTGCTGACGGCGATGGCCACGCTACCATTTTGCAGGCGGATGACGGCATGAGGGGTGGTGATGATGATAACCAATTCACGGTCACCGACAGCATCACCCGTGACTCGCGCCCGCCCTACATTGAGACGAACATCGATTTCGTCGGGGTTGGGGCTGAGAGAGAAGCGCGGGGTGCGCGCCTTCACGAAGAGCAAGTCGCTATTGCTGCGTAACTGGATGGTTGCGAGACTATCACTGGCGTTGGCAGAAGTGTAGATGGAAACATTGGCGCGGGCACTGTCATCGGTACGAATGACCTGACCTTCACGCAAAGGCACGGCACCCAGCACAGGCGTGGTCGAATTATCGGTACTATCGATTATCAGTGGTGTGCCGGCAATGGTTTCGACCTGGGTCAGGCGATGTTCGGTGGCATTATAAAGGTACCAACGAATCGACAAGGGTATGCCAATGAGCAATACAAGAAAAATAATAAAGGCAGACCAAAGGATGATCCAGGCCTGTCGACCGACGGATTCGTAGGAATTGGGAGATGAAGCGAGAGTTGTATTTGTCATGTCAAGTCAATCAAATGATATCGAAAGAAGCAAAGGAACCACTTGCTTCCGACCAACTGACCTCGACTCGATCCACGTGTGCCAAGGGTGGGCCCACTTTGAGTTGTTCGAGAAAGGCTTCGAGTTGGTCGGCGTTTCCTTCGGCAACGACTTCGACATAGCGTTTCGGGAAGTAGACGTTGCGCACTGTGCCGGTAATACCGTAGAGCTGTGCCTGATTGAGAACAAAGACGCGGAATCCCACGCCCTGTACTCGACCATAAATCTGGGCATATAATCGTTTCATACAATCATTCCTCCTCTTGAGCAAGCGCCTGGCGGGCCTTTTCCAAAAGACGGGCGGCGTCGCGATCAGCCGGATTGGCACGCAAAGCGGCTTCGAACCAGGAGACTGCCTGGGGCCAGTCTTGGCGCTCGGCATAGATGAGGGCGATGTTGTAGTGGGCGCTGGTCGCAACCGGATTGATTTCAATCGCCTTTTTGTAGGCCTCGATGGCCTTTTCCTGCCGGGAATATGAGGAAATTTCGAGTCGACCGAGATAGGCCGCGGCCAAATTAAGCCATAAGTTGGCTTGCTCAGGATACTTGGTCACAGCTTTTTCCAACAAGGCCACAGCTCTACTCCATTTGGCGTTCATAATCAAGGCGCCCCCCAGGCTTACCAAGATATCAGGATCATCGGGAAGAAGCTGGTAAGCACGTTGCAGAAGAGGCAGGGCTTCACCAAAACGTTGGGCGCGCATAAGCCGAGCTCCTTCGTTGAGAAGCTCAAAGGCTTGTTTTTGCGAATCTTGTGGTGTGGTCATGGGGAGGAAGGGGGGAGCAGAGAGCAGGCAGAAGGAAGTAGGTGGGTATTGCATCGTCCTGACATATGTTTACACTCCACCGATCAACAAGGAGTGAAAACTGTAAGATAGCGAAAGAAGTTTATAAGCGTTCTAGTGAGGCATTCCCAATCTTGGGATACCAAGAATGCTCATCATTGCAACCACATAAGGAGAATGGGGAGGGTGACCATGCTGGCGACAGTCGTGGAGAACACGGCACCAGCGACAAAATCGGGAGCAGCCTGGAATTCGTTGCTGAGAACGATGGAATTGACGGCCGTGGGCATCGATGCTTGCAAGACGGCGACAGCGTGGGAAACGCCACGCAATCCGACCAGATGAGCCAAACCCATGGCAACTCCTGGTCCGCCCAGCATACGCAAGGCGGTAAGGCGTGATACCGGCATGAGATGAGAACGTCGCGAGGTCTGTGCCAGGGACATCCCTAAAACGATCAGAAAGACAGGAATGGCCGCTTTACCAGCGCCCTCGAGCATGCTCATAATGGCGCCATTAGGAGCAACGCCACTCTGGCGACTGAGCAGACCGAGGATGGTTGCCCAGACAACAGGTGTCTTAAGCGTACGTTGCAAGGCTACAAGACCGCTGCCATCGCCACGAGCAAAGAGATAGACGCTGATAGTCGTGGCGACCAGGGAATTGAAGGTGTAAAGTACAAGAGCATAGCCAAAACCTTGCTGGCCAAAGGCAAACAGGTTCAGAGGAAGACCATAATTTCCGTTGTTAAGGAGGATGGTGGTGGCAACAAAGGCGTGACCGAGATGCCCCTTGTATTGCCAGCGTTTTGTGAGGTAGAAGGCAATGCCGCCCATGACGGCCATGTCAAGGGCTGCAAAAATAAGACTACGCTGCGTGATCGCCCGATCGAACTGGAGATTGACGAGAGAGGTGTAGATGAGGCTTGGGGCGAGAATGTAGAAAACAATACGTGAAACCGAACGAACATCGATGGGGAGTCGCCGGCGTAGCAGGTAGCCAGCGCCGGCCATCAACACGATGGGGGCCAGCACCTGCAAAAGAACCTGGCCCAACGATGGCAGCCATGGGCCGTTCATGACCGTAGCCAGTCATCACGTTCTTCGAGCAATTGGCGGATTTCTGCTTCCAGAGGGTCCTCGAAAAACTCATCCTCCAGGAAGTCTTCGCTCCAACCACTCTCTTCCAAAATTTCGTTGATCAGGTCGTGAATGGGGCCCTCGCTCAAATAACTTTCTTCGAGAGCAGCTTCGGCGGCAGTGACACTGGCCTCGTCATCCCAGCCTGTAATCCATTCCAGGGCTTTGCGTGCTTCGCTGCCGCCAATTTGCCCCAAAGCTTCGATTGCAGCCAGACGTACCTCGAGATCAAGCTCTTGTTCGAGAAGACGGGCGATCTGGGTCACCGCCCCTCGCACTTCCAACAACCCCAACGCCCGTACTGCTTCCAGCCGCAGCGCCGGCGCGGCATGGTGTAATCCTTCCAGCAAATAGGGTGTCCAGCGTTGGTCAGCATTCTGGCCCATGGCATAGAGGGCACTCGAACGCATATCGAGATCGTCAGAATAGAAGGCATTTTCGATCATGGTCTCGATATCGGCATCACTGCAAGTAGCAATACTTTCGAGGGCACGGCGACGTACATGCACATGTTCCTGGGGATCATGAAAGCAGCGGCGCAGGATGGCTTTCACGGTTTCGGTGTGGCGGGGATCGATCTTCTCGACTTCGCCGAGATAGACGAAGCGACCGAGGGCACTGGCCGCGGCAGCGCGTACTTCATATTCATCATCCTGCTCGAGCAGGCGACAAAGCTCAGGAATGAGATGCAGCCTATCTTCTTCCCACAAACCCTCGATGGCGAGTACCCGAGTTTGTGGATCTTCTTCATGCAAAAGGGTAAAAAAGATGTTCCGAAAATCGAATTCGATATGTTCTTCGGCCATCTCTGTCAGAGCCTGAAGGAATTCGAGGCGGCGGAACGCAGGCAGAACTTGCCATCCCTGGCGGAATTGCTGAAGTTCGGACGTATTAAGATCGGTGAGAATACTCAATTGCTGATAACCAAGGGGTTTTTGTGGGTCTTGAAGATGGGTGAAGAGAGGAGAGAGATCGCGAGTCATAAGGCTTCATGAGAAAAGGGATTTAGTTCCAGAAGAACCGCCGTTGCTGGCTGGGGGGCGATACCGGCGAGGAAGTGACGATACCGTCATTGTTACGGGTGACACGGGCCGCCTGAATATACCAGACATAGCCACGACCGTATTCGGCGGGAGCCTGTCCAAATAGCCAGGCGGGAACGGTGTACTGGGCAGCGGTACCCACGGCTTCTTCGACACGCCACTGGATGTCGTCGACGCCTTGGCCCGTGATAATGCCGATATGAACGATGTTTTCGACGCCAGAAGGTAAGCCTTCGGGATTACGCCAGCGAAGTTCGATGGGAGTGCCGGTGCCATGATAGGCGGCATTATCGGTCGGGTCCACAAGCTGGGGGGCACTCAAAGAAATGGCCGGTGTTGGGGTGGCGACGGGAGTGGGGGTAGACGTCGGTGGTCGCGGCGTGGGTGTTGGAGGCACGTAGCCAGGCGGGGGAATGCGTAATTTCTGGTTGACACGGAGAGCGGCCGGATCAGCGATGTTATTGTAGGCCATCAAGGCCTTGACAGAAACATCGAACTCGGTGGCAATGGCAATGAGGGTATCGCCAGGCTTCACACGATAAGTGCCGGGTTGATTAGTGGCAGTGGGCGTCGCTGTAGCAACTTTGGCTGTGGCAGTCACTGTAGCGGTCTTGTTCCCGGCCGCGACAGGTATGACGGTTGTCGTTGTTGGAGTACTTGCCGTTAGTGTCGGACTAGGGGTATCGGTTGGCACTGCCGTCGGTTGGGGAATACGAAGTTCTTGATCAACCTGGAGGGAATCGGGATCGGTGATATTGTTGTAAGCCAACAGCTCGGCTAAATCGATATCAAATTGAAGAGCAATGGCTATGGCAGTGTCACCTGGCCTGACAATGTAGGTAATAGCACTGGGTGTAGGCGAGGTGAGAGCAATGGTTGTAGCTGTAGGCGAAGGAGAAGCGGTGGGTGTAGCTGCAACCGTTGGTGGTAGAGTAGGTATGGGGATGGTAGGGAGTGCGGCAACAGGGAGAGGTGTGGAAGTGGGCTGAGGAATGGGTGTGCTGGTCGGCGGTGGAGGCAAAGTGGCGGGAGGGGGGAGTAAAGCGATCAAACTGGAGCCGATGCGATTGAGTGCCTGCCAGCCATTGCCCAGGCTCAGCCACAAGAGTAATAAAACGAGAACAACCGCTACGGCCAAAGGACGATCGGGGCGCCACGCCTCGAGACGCCGGCCACAATGGGGACATATTGTGAGATCCGAAGAAGCACGCTGATGGCAGTATCGACAACGGATAATCTTCGGTGGCTTATCGAGATCAGCCCCGCAATAGGGGCAAATATGGGTGTCCTGGGGAACAGGCCGACCGCAACGGCGACAGGTGTGAGTCATAAAGGATCGCAAGAATGAAGGTTAATGATATCGCTATTATACTCGCGGATGAAGGGTATGGTAAGTTTTCACAAGCTGATCATGGCCTAGAGCAAGGGAAATGGCAAATTGTGGCCCGGCGCATAGCCGAGCGCGTTCGGGGCTAGAATAGCGATAAGGCTCCCCAAAACCGGCCGCAAAATGGCCGAGAGGTTTTTGCACAGACGATTTCTTTGCATGTTTGGTGCCAATATGTTAGACTCAATTCTTGCGTCTAGCAAACTCTAAACTTTACTGGATTCTCATCCAGAGGAGGCGAGGGACCGGCCCGATGATCCTCCGGCAACCGGTTGGAGACTTGTTCTGCAACACTGGTGCCAATTCCGGCAGGTGGCGTGAACACCTGGAAGATGAGAGCAAATGCTCCCCCAGCACCTTCCACGCGCCCCGAGGCGCGTGTCTTTTTATCTGCTACATTCCACTCGATTCTCCCCAGTCTCTCCTTCCCCTTACTTTGCGCCTATGTCTATTCGGCTTGTGATTTTCGACGTCGACGGCGTTATCAAGGCTTCACCCGATCCTTATGCGTTTCTGCACCGCCATTTTGGTACAGAAGAGAAAGGTAAACGCTACCTCAACGCCTTTCTCAAGGGTCATATCACTTATTCCGAATTTGCCCGGCTCGATGCCTGGGCCTGGCGCGGGCGAAGTGTGGCCGAAACTCGTGCGATTTTGCAGATGAATCCCTATGTGCCAGGTGCACACTCCCTCACGAGCGGCCTCAAGCAGCGTCATATTCCCTTCATTTTACTAAGCTCAGGCTTCGATATCCACGTTAGTGATGTGGCTGCCGATCTTCAGGCAGATGCCTATCTGTGCAATGAACTGGTGCATGACGGCCAAAAATTACTTGGAGATATGCGAATTCTCGTCCCTTGGGGCGGCAAAGGCCCCCTTGTCCGCAACATTCTTCGCGAATGGGGCGTTCCTCCCGACCAATGCCTGACCATCGGCGATAGCACTGCCGATATTCCTGCATTCGAAGAAGTCGGCTACGCTCTCGCCGTACGCCCCAATGATCCGGCTGTTGCGGCCGCAGCCCATGCAGTCTTTCCGGATCTCACAGGCGTACTCGATTGGATCGATCGTCAGTCCTAAAGCCTTCCTCCTTCACTCACCCTCACACTTTGCGTTATGTCAATCATCGTTACCGGTTCTATTGCCTGGGATTATCTCATGCGTTTTCCCGGCTATTTCAAAGACCACATTTTGCCTGAACACGTCAACAATCTCAGTGTCAGCTTTCTTGTCGAAGAAAAAGAACGTCATCGTGGAGGATGCGCCCCCAATATTGCCTACAATCTGGCTTTGTTGGGCAATCGCCCCAAACTGATGGCAACGGCTGGCTCCGATTTCCGGGATTATCAACAATGGTTGGAAGAAAGGGGGGTGGATACTTCCTTGACCGCGGTATTCGACAATGAATTTACGGCAACCTTCACGGTGATCACGGATCAAGCACAAAATCAGATCGCCTCTTTCCATTCTGGGGCAATGATGCGGGCACGTGAGCTCAGTTTTTTTGAGCTCGATCCCCAGGAAATCGACTGGGTCATAATTTCCCCCAACGATCCCGAAGCGATGATCCGTTACGCTGAGCAGTGCCGCGCCTTGGGCATCAAGTTTGTCTACGATCCCAGCCAGCAATTGGCGCGCCTGAATCGTGATGACCTGATGCGCAGCATGGAAGGAGCGGATGTCCTCACGGTCAATGATTACGAATTAGAAATGACGAAAAAAATCTCAGGGCTTGACGAAGAAGGGATTTTGGAACATGTTGGGGTATTGGTAGTCACGCAGGGGGCAGAGGGTGCCAGCGCGTACACACCTGAGGGTGTTTATCATGTCGAAGCAGCCAAAGCCAAAGAGGTAGTTGAGCCGACAGGGGTTGGCGATGCTTTTCGCGCCGGTCTCTTGACGGGACTGAGTAAGCAACTGGATTGGCCCACTACGCTCCGTCTGGCTAACGTCGCCGCCGTGTACGTCATCGAACATGTAGGGACGCAGAACCATTATTATACGTTGAACGATTTCTTAAACCGCTATCGCCAGAATTATGGCGATGATCCAGGTTTAGCGCACATACTTCAAGCAAACAATCAACCCACACAGGAGTAACTTTTTTCATGACTCTTTCCAAAAAAAACTACGATATTCGTGATCTCAGCCTGGCTGAGCGCGGCCGCTTCCGCATGGAATGGGCTGCCAAAGAAATGCCTGTCCTCGCTCTGCTCGAAGAACGCTTCAAAGTCGAGCAGCCCTTCAAGGGCGTGCGCATCGGTGCGGCCATGCATGTCACGACCGAAACAGCGAACCTCATGCGTATTCTCCTGGCCGGCGGGGCCGAAGTGGCCTTGGCTGCCAGCAATCCCCTGAGCACCCAAGACGATGTGGCGGCAGCTCTGGTCAGTTATTATGAAATGCCGGTTTATGCCATCAAGGGCGAAAACAACGAACAATATCACGATCATTTGCAACGTGTGCTCGATATCAAGCCCAATATTACCATGGACGATGGCATGGACCTGGTGGCGACATTGCATACCACCCGTTCCGAACTTCTGGAGCATGTCGTGGGCGGCACCGAAGAAACCACGACCGGTGTCATCCGCCTCAAGGCCATGGCGGCAGAAGGCGCCTTACGCTTTCCGGTCATTGCCGTCAATGACGCCATGACCAAGCACTTTTTTGATAACCGCTATGGCACAGGCCAGAGCACCATCGACGGCATCATCCGTGCTACCAACGTCCTCCTCGCGGGCAAGACCTTCGTTGTCGGCGGCTATGGTTGGTGTAGCAAAGGTATCGCTATGCGTGCCAAAGGCATGGGCGCCAATGTTATCGTGACCGAGGTTGATCCTCTGCGCGCACTCGAGGCTGTCATGGATGGTTTTAGGGTGATGCCCATGGCGAAAGCCGCCAAAGAAGGCCATATTTTCTGCAGTGCTACCGGCGACATCCATGTCATCGACATTCATCACATCGAGGCCATGCACGATGGCGCCATTCTCGCCAATAGCGGTCACTTCGATGTTGAAATCAACATGAAGGCGCTGAAGGAACGGGCCGTGAAAATTACACGTGTGCGTGATTCGCTCGATGAATATGTGCTGGAAGATGGAAAACGTGTCTACGTAGCAGGTGAAGGTCGCTTGGTCAACCTTGCTGCGGCCGAAGGACATCCCAGTGCTGTGATGGATATGAGTTTTGCCAATCAGGCTTTATCGGCAGAGTACTTACTCAAAAAGGGAAGCGAATTACAACCCCAGGTTTACGATGTGCCTACCGAAATCGACCAATCTATTGCTGCTCTCAAGTTGAAATCGATGGAAATTGAAATCGATACACTAACACCCGAGCAAGAACACTATCTCAAGGCCTGGACATTGGGCACCGAACATTAAGCTGAAGCCCGTAGCTGATGGCTTGTAGGAGCCATCATTTTCAATCCTGGTTATAACGCTATTTCAGGAGATTTTGACATGATTACTTTTATGACCTCCCCGCACCTCCTTTTTACGAGTGAATCGGTTTCTGAAGGGCATCCTGACAAGATGTGCGATCAGATCAGCGATGCGGTGCTTGATGCCATCCTGGCGCAGGACCCCTATGCCCGTGTTGCCTGTGAAACAGCAACAAAAACCGGTTTTGTGATGTTGATGGGTGAGATTACGACAACTGCCCAGGTCAACTACGATGAACTGGTGCGCAATGTCATTCGAGAAATTGGTTACGTCGATAGTTCGTTTGGCTTCGATGCCAATACCTGTGCTGTGCAGTTGGCAATCGCTTCCCAAAGTCCTGACATTGCCCTTGGTGTCGATAGGGCCAAAGAAGCCAAAGAGGGCATTATGACTGATGCCGACATCGAAGCGGTGGGAGCCGGAGATCAAGGCATGATGTTCGGCTATGCTTGTAACGAAACCCCCACCCTCATGCCCATGCCCATCTATCTGGCCCACAAGCTGGTGAAACGCCTGACTGATGTGCGCAAAAATGGGCAATTGCCCTGGTTGCGACCAGACAGCAAAAGCCAGGTGACAGTAGAATATGCCTACGGACGGCCCAAACGCATCCATACGGTGCTCATTAGCACACAACATGCCCCTGAAATCAGTCAGGAGGAGATCAGAGAGGAGGTGATCGAGCATGTCATCAAACCTGTACTTCCTCCTGAGCTGGTCGATGACGACCTCCTGATTTACACCAACCCCACAGGCCGTTTTGCCGTGGGTGGCCCTCTGGGTGACGCCGGCCTTACCGGTCGCAAGATTATTGTCGACACCTACGGCGGTATGGGACGGCATGGCGGTGGCGCTTTTAGCGGCAAAGATTGTACGAAAGTCGATCGTAGCGCTGCTTATGCTGCCCGCTGGGTTGCCAAAAATGTCGTTGCTGCCGGTCTCGCCGATCGCTGTGAGATTCAGCTTGCTTATGCCATTGGTGTGGCTCACCCCCTCAGTATCAACGTAGAAACGTTTGGTACCGGTAAGATTGACGCCGATCGCATTGTCGAGCTTGTCAATGAGCATTTCGATCTGCGACCAGGTGCGATCATCCGAGACCTCGATTTACGGCGGCCTATTTTCCGCCAAACTGCGGCTTATGGCCATTTTGGTCGTGATGATATCGATCTGCCCTGGGAACACACAAATAAAGCGAGCGCCCTGCGCGCCGCTGCGAACCTGAGCGAGCCGGTTTCGGCCTGACTGACCCTCATATTTCGTAACATCAAAAGGCCACTGGCCAGAAAAAGTGCGACGCCCCCACCTGAGGTGCGTCGCACTTTCTGTAGCAGCTAAGGAGCTCGAGCAACACTCACACCAAGGCGATGGCCATCTGTTAGGTCTGTTTTTGTGGAAATGACAGTTGGGAAGCGCTGGCGCGCTCTGCTATAATGCTTTGATATGCGCGCTTTGATTACGGGAGCCGCCGGCTTTGTTGGCGGACACATGATTGGCTACCTGCTCGCCGAGACTGACCTGGAATTGATCGGCACAATCTATCGGCGACAGCCTCACCACGCGTGGCCGAAAAGACGTGTCCATCTCGAACAACTTGATTTACGTGAAGAAGCGGCCGTGGCTGAAATCCTCACGCGTTGGCATCCTGATTACATTATCCATCTCGCCGGCCAGTCTTTTGTACCGGTCTCCTGGCAGCACCCCTGGCCCACATTCGAACAAAATGTCCTCACGCTCTTGAACATCCTAAATGGTGTAAGAGTGGCCAATCTCACGGCACGGGTACTCGTCGTAGGGTCGGGTGAGGAGTATGGCGAGATCAAGCCGGAGGACTTGCCGATTGATGAAGACACACCCCTGCATCCTACTTCCCCTTATGCAGTGAGCAAAGTGGCAGAAGACTTGCTGGGCTGGCAGTATTTCCGTAGTCATGGTTTACACACTGTTAGAGTACGGCCCTTCAACCATATCGGCCCCGGACAGAATGAGATTTTCGTCACTTCTAGCTTTGCCAAGCAAATCGCCCAGATTGAAGCAGGACGAAAGCCCCAGTATTTGAAGCATGGCAACCTATCGGCAGAACGAGATTTTACTGATGTGCGCGATGTCGTCAGGGCTTACTGGCTCCTCCTGCAAAAGGGGGAGGCCGGTGAAGTTTACAATGTAGGTAGTGGCCGTGCCGTCAGTATCCAGTCTATTCTAGACTTTTATGTCGCCCAAGCGCATGTACCTGTTCGCCTAGAAAAGGACCTGAGTCGTATGCGTCCCTCTGACATCCCCACCATCGTCTGCGATCCCAGCCGTCTCCAGCAAGCTACGGGCTGGAAACCGCAAATTCCTCTGGAAACAACATTAGCCGATATTCTGGCCGATTGGCGGAGACGCGTATAAATGCTCCCCCTTCTCTTAAAAATTCTACCATTCAACGAGGAATGATCCAATGCCAAAAGCACTTATTACCGGCGTGACCGGACAAGACGGCTCTTACTTAGCCGATTTTCTGCTCGAAAAAGGCTACGACGTAGTCGGTATGGTTCGTCGTAGCAGTACAGGCAACTTTAGCCGCATCGCCCATATCCAAGACCGCATCCAGATCGTCCAGGGAGACCTGATCGATCAAGTTAGCCTGATCCACTTGCTCGAAGAGCATCATCCTGACGAAATCTACAACCTTGCGGCCCAGTCCTTCGTCCCCACCTCTTTCTCGCAACCCCTGCTCACGGGCGAAGTAACGGCTCTGGGCGTTACACGCATGCTCGATGCCATTCGTATCGTCGACAAAAACATCCGCTTCTACCAGGCATCCAGCAGCGAAATGTTCGGCAAAGTGCGGGAAGTACCGCAATCGGAGACGACACCATTTCATCCTCGTAGTCCCTACGGTGTTGCCAAGCTCTATGGCCACTGGATTACCGTCAACTACCGCGAAAGCTATGATCTCTTCGCCGTTTCCGGTATTCTTTTCAACCACGAATCGCCCCGTCGTGGTCTCGAATTTCTGCCCCGCAAAGTCTCACGCGGCGTCGCCCGTATCAAAGCAGGTCTCACCAGCGAACTGCGTCTGGGCAACCTCGAAGCCCGCCGCGACTGGGGCTATGCCCCCGACTACGTCAAGGGCATGTGGCTTATGTTGCAACAAGACACGCCCAGTGACTACGTCCTTGCCACAGGCGAGACCCACACCGTGGGGGAATTTGTCCGCATCGCCTTCGAACACGTCGGTCTCGACTGGCAGAAATATGTCGTCATCGACCCACGCTACTATCGTCCTGCTGAAGTCGACCTTTTGGTGGGAAATCCAGCCAAGGCAAAACGTGAGCTCAGTTGGAAACACTCGGTTTCCTTCCAAGAGCTTGTCCGTCTCATGGTCGACGCCGATCTCGCTATGTTAGAAACTATCGAACCCTCGAGCACCACCCCAAACATCAACTGGTAGGAGAAAACAATATGAGCTTTAAGATCATCTTTGGTACCGACGGCTGGCGCGGCAAAATTGCCGAAGACTACACTTTCGACAACGTTCGTCGTTGTGCCCAAGGCTTTGTCAGCTATCTCAAAACTACCTATACGCCTGCACAAGTTCAGCAGGGCGTCGTTGTCGGAGGCGATAAACGCTTCGGAGCCGAAGACTTCACTGCAGCCGTGGCCGAAGTTCTTGCTGGTAACGGTGTCCCTGTGCACTTTGCTGGTGCCGGCACCCCCACGCCAGTCATCTCTTACAGTGTTGTCGAACGCAAGGCTATCGGTGCCATCAACATCACTGCCAGCCACAATCCTCCTAGCGACAACGGCTTCAAAGTACGCGATCCTCAGGGGGGTGCCATTGCTCCTGCCGGTCTCAAGCAAATCGAAGCGGTCATTCCCGACGATATTTCTGCGGTCAAGCGCATTTCCTACCAACAAGGCCTCGATCAGAACCTCATCCGACCTTTCGATCCCAAACCAGCCTACATTGCCCAAATTCATAGCCTTCTTGATCTCAAACCAATTATCGACGCCGGACTCACCGTTGTTGTCGATGATATGTGGGGCAATGGTGCCGGCTGGTTGAGTGAACTTCTGGGCGGGGGCAAGACCAAGGTCATCGAAGTCCATGCCGGGCGCAACCCCATCTTTCCGGAGATGCACCGCCCGGAGCCGATTCCGCCCAATGTCGATGCCGGCCTGGCTGCAGGTGTTCGCCATGGCGCTGACGCTGTTTGCATCATGGATGGTGACGCTGATCGCTGCGGATTTGGCGACGAGAATGGCCAATTTGTCGATCAATTACGTGTCTTCGGCCTTCTGGCCATGTACTTCCTTGATATCCGTGGCAAGCGTGGCCCCATCGTCAAAAGCCTGAACACGACCTCCATGCTCAATAAGCTGGCGCAAAAATACCAGGTACCCATTTACGAAACCGGTGTTGGCTTCAAATACATCGCGCCGAAAATGCAGGAAGTCAACGCCATGATCGGCGGCGAAGAAAGCGGCGGTTATGCCTTTGGCGGACACATTCCCGAGCGTGACGGCATTCTCGCTAATCTCTTCCTCCTGGATTTGATGGTCAAAACCGGTCTTAAACCTACACAATTGCTTGATCGCTTTTGTTCGAATTGGTGGGCGGGCCGCATTACTACCACCGCATCGATACTCCCCTGGAGTCGAATGAATTCAAAGAAGAAGCAAAAAAGAGACTGGACGCGGCCACCCCAGAAACCATTGCCGGCCTTAAGACCGTCGAAAAAGTGACCATCGATGGCTACAAATTCATCATGGAAGACGGTGGTTGGCTCACCATCCGCTTCAGCGGTACCGAGCCCCTGATTCGTGTCTATGCCGAAACCACCCACGGCGACAAACTCAATGCCATTTTGGATACCGGCTTGAAGATGGCCGGAATCAAATAGCCAAGCATCTCGAAATTCCCTGCCTTCCCTCCCACCAGTCATTGACAACTGGCAATTAACAATTGACCATTAACCATTTAATCGATTCCCACTGCCATCTCGACCTTCCTCACTTCGACGAAGATCGGGATCAGGTCATTGCTCGGGCCCAGGAAGCGGGCATTATCGCCATGATCACGCAAGGGGTGGATATTCCCAGCAGCAGCGCCGCCATCGCCTTGGCCGAGCGCTATCCCTCTGTCTATGCCGCTGTGGGTATCCATCCCAACGACTGCGCCGACTTTCAGCCCGACATGATCGCGACGCTGCGGGAAATGGCTGCCCATCCTCGCGTCGTCGCCCTCGGCGAAATCGGCCTCGATGATTACTGGAAGACCGTACCCCTGCCCTGGCAGATAGACGTACTCCGTGCCCAGCTCGATCTCGCCGCCGAATTAGGGCTTCCTGTCATCCTTCATGACCGCGAGACCCACGACGCCATCCTCGCCGAAGTGCGTGACTGGGTGCAAAATCGTGTGCCCGGTACCCCCCTGGCACAACGCCCGTTCGTGGGTGTCTTCCATAGCTTCTCCGGAGACCTGAGCATGGCCCACGCGGTTTACGATCTCGGCTTCATCCTCGGCCTGGGCGGACCTGTCACCTTCAAAAACGCCCGCGACCTGCAAGCCCTGGCTAAACAACTCGATCCCCAGCGTCTCATCCTCGAAACCGACGCCCCCTATCTTAGCCCACACCCCTTCCGGGGCAAACGCAACGAGCCAGCCCGAGTCAAGTGGGTGGCCGAGAAACTGGCCGAATTGTGGGGAATGACATTCGCAGATGTCGCCGCTCTCACCACCGCCACTGCCAAAATTCTGTTCAATTTAGAGAACACGCTGCCACAGTAGGGTCAAGGAGGCTGTGTCAGTTTGGTCGGTGATGCGTGAAAGTTTTGAGGTGCGTCGCACTTCGGCAAGTGCGACGCACCTGGTTCGCACCGACCAAATTGTTACAGTGTCAGCGCCAAGTGAGCAACTTGCAAAATCATTATTGCTGCACTACAATAAATTTCAGTCAAATGTGTTCTTCTCTTGGAGCCAAAAACAATGACTTATTCGACTTTCTTATTTGCGCGTCCTTCCTTCTGGGAAGGTATTGCCAGAATTTTTGATTTTGGTAATACGTTGCAAGAATACAATACCGTCTTAACACCCGAGTCGAGCGATTATCTGGCTTTACTGGCTGATTGGTATGCGGTTGGGGACGATATGAGAATAGTCATAAACAATACTAATCAAAAACCATCGAGCAATAAAAATGACCAGGAGCTCTAGTGGAAAAGGACGTGCTTCCCAAAAAGACAAGTCGATACAAAAGCCAAAGGAACAAGCTCCTGGGAACGCAAGCCTCATAATTGCTCAGCACTCCGAGAGTCACTATTCGGGCCCCCTACCACCGCCAGAAATTTTAGCGGGTTACAATGAAGTGGTGCCAGACAGCGCATCTCTCCTTATCGAACAGTTTCTAGAGCAGGGTAGACATCGCAGAGAACTAGAAAAATTTGTTGTAACAAATGATGTCAAGCGAGCAAACTGGGGTTTGGTCGCTGGTTTTATTATTTCAATGGTCTCCATTCTTGGTTCTTTCTACACTATTTCATTGGGGTATAAGCTAGAGGGATTAACCGGCGTTATTGTATCTTTGGGGTCACTAGTTGCAGCATTTTTCTACGGTACCTATAGTAGAAAAAAGGAAAGACAAGAAAAAGAACAGGCTCTTTTGGAAAAACTTGAACACCGATAAAGTAATCGTACATTTATGTCCTTAGCTTTTGCTCGCGCCCTTGTTGCTGACGACCTTGCTGCCGTCGAAAAGAAGATGCAAAAAGCCGTCGGGGGGGCCTACGCGCCTCTGTCCGACGCCCTACAAGCCCTGATCCAAAGCGGGGGCAAGCGCGTGCGTCCCATGCTCACGCTTTTGTCAGGACGATTCTACCCACCCCAACCCCACCGCACCCTGATCAGCCTTGCTGCAGCCATCGAATCCTTGCATACCGCCACCCTCGTGCATGATGATGTCGTCGATGGTGCCCTCTTACGGCGGGGAAAATCCACCCTGAATGCCGAATGGACCCCCAGCAGCACCATCATGGCCGGTGATTTCTTCTTTGCGCGTGCCGCCGGCCTGGTGGCTGAAACCGAACACCCCCGTGTCATCAAACTCTTTGCCCGTGCCTTGCAAATCATCGTCGACGGTGAGCTGCAGCAGGCTTTTAGCATTCGTGATTGGGGTCAGCCCAAAGAAAGCTACTACGAACGCATTTACGGCAAAACTGCAGTCTTACTGGAACTGGCCACGCGCAGTCCGGCGGTTTTGGGCAATGCCCCTCCTGAACACGAACAAGCCTTGCAGCGCTTTGGCTATAACCTCGGCATGGCCTTCCAAATCATCGATGATATCCTCGACTTTGTCGCTGATGCACAAACTTTGGGTAAGCCCGCCGGCTCTGACTTGCGCTCAGGCATCATCACCCTCCCTGTCTACTACTACATCCAACAACCCGAACGCCGTGACGCTATCGTCACTCTGATCGATGGTCATCACAGCGGTGATGAAGTTGTCGCCGAAGTGGTGGAATTGATCCGTGAATCCGACGCCATTCAACAGGCTCATGACGAAGCCCGTGACTTCAGTAAAAAAGCCATTGCCAATCTGAGCGTCCTCCCTCCAGCCCCCTATCGTGATGCTTTGGTAGAACTGGCTGATTATGTGGTGGAACGAAAATTTTGAACGAAAGATGGGAAAAATGTTTTTGGCAGGGCTATTGCTTCAGATGACTGTTAGCGCGTGAACAATGCCACAGCCAGCACCTCTGCTGTTTGAGGAGCGGGGTCGATGGGGGTTATCTCGCTAAGGATATAGTGTGCTTGCTGGAAAGAGGGTAAGTCGCGCAGGAGAGTGTTCGGGTGAGGTGCCACATATGCCACTCGCTTCACACCCATTCGCGCCAAATTCTGGGCGATACGATGGCCGACACCTGTCTTGGGCGGCGAAACAACGGCAATGTCGGCATATCCTTTGAACAATCTCAAGACACGCGAGGGAGGGCCTTCAGAAAGAGAGACATTGTCAAGATGATGGCAATTGAAAGCACAGTCTTCGATGGCAAGAGTGTCTTCATCCACTCCCATCATTACACTGACCTGGTCGGCAAAGCCACGTGTAAATAAACCATAACCACAATAGACATCGATCATCACCTGGCCGGGGCTGGGGTCGAGATAAGCTGCGACCTGATCCAGCAACGCCTCTGTCGCAGCAATATTGAATGGACGCGTGCTGCCTGCGCTCAAACGATATTCCTGGCCGCGAATGACCTCAAAATACCAGGGATCACCGATCAAGGGGAAAATACTGCCATTACGACGGCGGAGGGCAATGGAAAGAGG
Source organism: Chloroflexota bacterium (assembly GCA_013152695.1). The sequence goes on from JAADFV010000396.1 coordinate 19,218, forward strand.
AACATCGGTTTCGATTTCCGGTATTTCATCCTTTCGAGTACGCAAAACAACCAGGCTTTGCTCACTGCTCAACCCGACCCCCAGGTCTACTTCCCGTAAGCCGTCCCATTCCAGATTGAATTGAGCATAGAGCTCGGCAAGAGCTGGGTGCTGGAGGGGGCAAAAGTCGAGGGGATAAATGGCCGAACCTTGTGCCTGGGGTAACCCCAAAGAATCGCTGCCCGAAGGATAGTAAGCAGCTTGGGAACGGTAAGCCCAGGAAGAAGAGGGTTGCAATGTGGGATGCACCTGCGCGGGAGAAAAGCCCTCGACTTGTGCAAACTGCTCTTGCAACAACTGCTGTTTGTAGCCCGCCTGGGTCTCTGCACTGATATGCTGCCACTGGCATCCACCACAACGTTCCGGCCCGAAATGGGGGCAGGAAGGAGTGATGCGCTCGGGACTGGGCTGAAGAATCTCAAGCAAGCGCCCGCGCGCCCAACGACGATGCACCTCGACCAGCTCGATCCGTACCTTTTCTTGGGGCAGAGCGTAGGGGACAAAAATCAGGCGGTGTTCATAGCGGGCGATAGCATCTCCGCCATAAGCGACACCGGTCAATTCCAATTCGAGGACATCATTCATAAAAGCAGCATTCCGCAAGAGTGCGTAAACGAGGGAGCATTACGAGAATTATACCGTCAAACATGCGCACGAGAAAAAGACCCCGCGGCGTTGATGCCGCGGGGCCTTTAAGGGAGAGTGAACAGACTGACTTAAAGGAAGTAAGCTTAGACAAGCCCTTGATCGAGCATGGCGTTGGCAACCTTCACAAAGCCGGCTGCATTGGCACCCATCAGATAATTTCCGGGATCGCCGTAACGTGCGGCTGCTTCCAGACTTGCTGTGTGAATGCTCTTCATGATGTTCTGCAAGCGAGCATCGACCTCTTCACGACTCCAGCTCAGGCGCAGGCTATTTTGGCTCATTTCCAGACCAGAAACAGCCACACCACCGGCATTGGCCGCCTTGGCCGGGCCGTAGAGAATCTTATTGTCGAGGTAAAGCTTGATTGCATCGAGGGTAGAGGGCATGTTGGCGCCTTCGCTAATCACATACACCCCGTTGTTGAGGAGATGCTGGGCATCTTTGCCGTTGATCTCATTCTGAGTGGCGCTGGGGAAGGCACATTCGGCCTTGTGGTTCCAGAGAGGATTGTAATCGAGCGAAGGATCGACCGGTGTGTAAACGGCGTTGGGATATTTCTCGGCATATTCGCGGATGCGGCCACGGCGGACGTTCTTTAGTTCCATCACGTAAGCCAGTTTCTCACGATCGATGCCTTCTTCATCATAGATGTAGCCATTCGAGTCGGACAAAGTCACCGGTTTGGCACCGAAATCGAGCAGTTTTTCTACAGTGTATTGGGCTACATTACCAGCACCCGAGACGAGGCACGTCTTACCTTCCAGGGTTTCGCCACGAGTTGCCAACATCTCAGCGGCAAAGTAAACAGCACCATAGCCTGTGGCTTCGGGGCGGATGAGGCTGCCTCCCCAGCCCAACCCTTTACCGGTAAGCACGCCGGTAAATTCGTTGCGCAAACGCTTGTACATGCCAAAGAGGAAGCCGATTTCGCGGCCGCCTACACCGATGTCGCCTGCCGGAACATCGGTATTCGGACCGATATGACGGAAGAGCTCCATCATGAAACTCTGGCAGAAGCGCATGACCTCATCATCCGATTTGCCCTTGGGATCAAAATCGGAGCCGCCTTTACCACCGCCCATGGGCAGGGTTGTGAGGGCGTTCTTGAAAACTTGCTCAAAGGCAAGGAATTTAAGAATGCCCAGGTTGACAGAGGGATGGAAGCGCAGCCCACCTTTGTAGGGGCCGATAGCGCTATTCATCTCGATGCGATAACCACGATTGACCTGAATTTCGCCATCATCGGTCGCCCAGGGTACACGGAACATAATCACCCTTTCCGGTTCAACCAGGCGCTCTAAAATTTTTGCCTGACGATATTCGGGATGACGATCGAGAACGGGTACGATTGACTCGAAGACTTCCTCTACTGCTTGATGGAATTCCTTCTCGCCCGGATCGCGGGCGATGACACGTTCAACGATTTCTAACATGTTACATATTCTCCTTTTGAAACTGCCATTAATGGCACGTTTAAAATAAAAAGACGTACATCAATCGGCAGGAATGAACTTACTCTCTCCTTACCAATCGCTGTACGTTTTTTGACAAGTATTCTCGACCCTGACGCCCTATGATTTGAGAAACACCTTCCCTTCCCGCCGATAGTTGTTCCTTCGTACGCTGTCCTTGCCCTAAAGGCATAGCTGAGCGTATCGTGTAATGGCCTGGAAATGAAGTGGGTGAACATGAAAAAGCAGGACGTCATTGTCTCGCGAAAGGAACACAACTTCAAAATGAGTTAATTGTATTCTATGTGTTCGATAAAATGCAGTTTAGCATAAGCCCCAAAAATTAGCCAATTTCGCAGTGCTTCTTTCGCATAAAAAAGACCCCCCGCCATGATGGCAGGGGGTCGAAAATGTGAGGAGGATGGGAATGGCTGAGTTAGGAATCCTGACCCTGACGTCGGCGACGAGCCCAACCAGCCAAACCGGCCAAACCACTTCCCAGCAAGAGGAGGGTAGCGGGTTCGGGAATTTCGTCCGGTGGTGGTGAACCATCAACCTCGACCTGCACCACGTTCGATTCGCGAGGATTGCCTTCATTAAAGCTGACAACCGCACTGTTGGTGAAGGTGAGCGGCACCAAATCATGCTCCAACCATTTGACACGAGCCTTGATCGTGATCGTGGCAGAGGCGCCGGGATCAACGATACCCAGGTCGACTGTCACCGTATGGGTATCAGCATCGTAGCTGGCTGAGCCCTGACTGGTGGTCACACGAATTTCCTCGAGGAAGGGGTTCAACTGGTCGGTTACGATTGTGCCGGAAGAAGGAGCATTACCGTCGTTGGTCACACTCAGGGTGTATTCCAATTCTTCGGTGGCAATGACTTTGCTCTTATCCACTGCTTTGTAGATGCCGGGGTTGACGATGGAGCTGAGGATGAGCTCGTGCTGAGCCGTGGCCGGATCAGCATTGCTGGCGCTAAGCGTAGCCGTGTTCAGCAAAGTGAGATTCGCCCATACACGGTAAGGGATTACGTCGCCGCTGCTGGCACTGAGACCTTCGATGGTGCGAGCCACCTTGACGTCAAAGCTCTGGCAGGCGTTGGCGCCCGGAACCAAAGTACCGATGCTCCAGCTCAAACGATGGTTGGCTGCATCGTACACAGCGCCGGCGGCAGTGCCATCGACATAATCGACGTTCGTGGGGAGATCATCGACCATGACAACGTCATTTGCCGTCTCGCCACCTGCATTTTGGTAGCAGAGCTCGTAGGAGTAGGTATCGCCGAGGATGACGGGGCCGGCCGTGCTGGCGGTCTTTGTTAGTTCGAGGACAGGAATACCGATGACGCCGGTAGCGGTGCTGGCACTGGCAGCAAAGCCTTCCTTACCAGTGATGGTAACGTTGTTGGTGATGGTAGCGCCAGTCGGCAAGGATTTGTCGACTTCCACAACGAGGGTGACGCTGCCCGAGGTGGGCGGTAACAATGTTCCCAAATTCCAGATGACGCTGCCGCCACTCTGGACACCACCATTGCTGGCGCTGACAAAGGTCGTGTTGGCAGGAAGTACATCTTCGATCACGACTTCGGTGGCGGGCGCATTGCCGGTCACTTCGTAATTGATGGTGTATTCCAACTCATTGCCGGCGGTCACAGGATCTACGGAACCACTCTTGCTCAGGGTGAATTCGTAAGAGCTGTGAACTCGCGTGTCTTCGACATCGGTGACGGTGATGCCGTCATCATCCATGATGGTGATGCCGTTACGCAAGTAGGTGCCGTTGACGAGGGGAGTATCGACGCGTACGGTGACCTGCACGGTGCCGCTATCGCCGGGATTCAATGTCCCCAGCATCCACGTTACCACGCCGCCACTCTCGTTTCCACCATTGGTGGCAGAGACAAAAGTGACATGGGAGGGAAGCGTATCTTTAAGGATGACATTGGGCGCAGGTTCGCGGCCGGAGACGGAGTAGGTGATGGAGTATACCAACAGGTCGCCTGCTTCGACCGGATCGGGATTGTCGCCCTTGATCAGGCTGAGAATGTGTCCGTCAGCAAAGCTGAAGTCAGCCGTGAGGACGTCATTGCCGCCACTGATGGTGGCCGTGTAGGGGCTGGGTTGACCGTTGTTGTTGGTGTTGGGTGTACCGAAGCTTTGCACGTAATCGCTGAGGATGCCGTGCGCATCGGTGACGGCCACACAGTAGGTGCCGTCGGCCAGGCCAGAGAAGAGGTAGCTGCCGAGACCGTCGGTGGTGGTGGTGGCTGCGTACATGTCATCGCCGCTACCACACACACCATCGGCGCCAGCTTTGAACAGGTCCAATGTGACGTTGGCAATGCCACCTTCACCATTGGCCGGGTCATAGACACCGTTACGATTGGCATCGAAGAAGACGAAATCACCAATGCTGCCAAAGGTGCCGTCGGTGGGGCCGTAGCCGAAGTCGGCCATGTCGTAGACATCGCCGGCGTTGACGACAATGGGACCGTGAGGATTGGCACCGCCGGTGAGGGTGAGATCGGGCGGGAGGGTGGTTTCATCCACCGAGACGCAGTAGGCGCCGGGAGCCACGGGGAACTGGTAGTTGCCGGCGGCATTGGTTACAGCGCTGGCACTCATCACATCATCGGCAGAGCCACAGACGCCATCGGCACCGGCTTGCTTGAGCATGACGCCGACACCGGCAATACCGGTTTCTCCGGCATCCTGCACGCCGTCTTTGTCTGTATCCAACCAAACACGATCACCGATCAAAGCGGTATCGGACTGTGCCACATAACCAAAGTCAGCGTCGCGATAGTCCTGGCCTTCGCTCACTGTGATGGGACCGGCAGGATTACTAAAGGAGCCACCCAGATCATAGCCTGCGGGAATGGCTGTAGCATCGATGGCGACGCAATAGGTGCCGGGGAGGAGGTTATCGAAGAGGTACTGACCTTCACCGTTGGTGACGGTACTTTGCAGAGCACTATCATCAGCCGTGCCACACACACCATCTGTACCCGCACTACTGAGCGTGACAGGAACACCGGCAAAGCCAGGCTCGCCGGGGTCACGGCTACCGTTGTCATTGGTATCGACGAAAACGTCATCACCAATGGAGGCAGGAGGAGGTGTAGGTTTGACGGGCACTGTCACCGATGCTTCGGCCGAGGCCGTTTCCGGATCGTCGTCACTGAGGACGGCTGTATTGTCGATATCAATGCCATTAGGCAGGGTCTTGTTTACCCGTACGACAAAGGTGACTGAACCACTGGCAGGAGGATCGATGTTACCGAGGTTCCAGACAACCGCCGGAGGCACGAAGGCACCACCACCGCTGGCACTGACAAATTGTGTACCAAAGGGGATGATGTCGCGCAGCACGACATTGGGGGCGGGCTCATTGCCGGTGACACTGTACTCGAGGGTGTAAGTAATGAGCTCGCCTTTCTCCACTTCGGCCGCGGGTTCGGCGGTCTTGGTGAGATGGAGTTCGTGGTCAGAACGAACTGTGGAAGTAACCGAGCCTGAGGCTGGTGGAGTGGCCGTATCTTCGTCAGCCAAGGTCGCGGCATTTTCGAGGATGAGGCCGTTGATCAGCGGCGTATCAACGCGAACGACGAGGGTGAGGTCACCACCGGCATTGGTGATGCCGCTGGCACGTGGGAGCAACTCTCCCAAATCCCAGGTGACAACACCACCCGACTCGACGCCGCCATGACTGGCGCTCACAAAACTGGTATGGTCGGGTAAGGTATCGGTGAGAGTAACGACGCCCGTGGGCGAGTTGCCTTGAGCCGCATAACTGATGGTGTAGGTCAGGAGCGTTCCGGCATCGACAGGCTCAGGATCTGCCGTCTTACTCACATCCAGAGTATGACTGGAGGTGATGGTAACGGAAGCATCAGCGGTGGTGCTGACGTTAAAGAAGCCACTTTCTGCCAGTGTGCCGGTATTGGCGATGGCCAGGCCATTTTCGAGAGGGGTGAGGGTCTGGACGATCATGGTCACAGAGCCACTGGCGCCGGGATTCTGATCCCCAAAGCTCCAGGTGACAACCCCACCTGCTTCGCTACCACCATCACTGGCGCTGACAAAGCTGGTGTCGGTAGGAACAGGATCGCTAAGCTGCAAGTTCACAGCCGGGGCACTGCCGCCTACGCTCCAGTTGAAGGTATAGGTAACTTGATCACCGGCAGGCACCGGATCGGGACCGGCAGCCTTGGTGAGTGTCAGGATGGGCGTAGCTGTCACGGAGGTGGTGTCGGTGGCATTGTTGTTGGCAGGATCATCACCCGGAGTGGTGGTGCTGATCGCTACGCTGTTTTCGAGGGTGTAAACACCGGCGGCAGGGAAGAGAGCATCCACCTGAACGGTGAGCGAAACAGAGCCACTGGAGCCCGGAGGAAGCGTGCCCAAATTCCAGGTGACAACGCCGCCCGCCTCGGTGCCGCCATCGCTAGCGCTGACAAAGGTAACCCAGTCGGGTAACGTGTCCTGAATGACGACATTTTCGCCCTCGCCATCACCGACATTGGCATAGTCGATGCTGTAGGTGAGGGTGGCGCCGGGATCAGCCTCGTCAAGACCATCGCTCTTGCTTACGGTCAGATCAGGAGAAGGAATATCGATGATAAACGGTGATGCTTCGCCGACCCACATGAAGGATTCACCACCCAGGAAGGGAGGAGAAATGGTGGGATCGGCAGGGGTTTCTGATTCCAACTGGTAAGCTGCATGGGTGGCGCCGGCAGGCACTGTCACTTCTAACATGGCAGAACCGTAGTCACCGGTACCGCCGCTATAGCCGCCAGAAACGCCTGTGGCCGGAGGACGGATATCTGGGGTACAGGGAGGGCTGGGGTTCCAGATATCGTCGGCAATGACAGAGCCACCATTGAGGCCGGTGCTTTCTGGCCAGACGTGGTTGAGCAGAACATCAGGCGGGGCACCGGTACCCTGTTCGTACCAGAAGCGAATGCCACGGCAAACACCACGATCGATCTGTGTGTGATCGATACCGGCGATGGAGCTCCACACACGGGCAGTGCGGTCCATATTGGCCGGTTCGAATTGCACGGCAATGACGTCGGTAGCAAATTCAACCTGATGGTAGAAAGCCCAATCCATGTTATCAAACACGTAGAGGGCATTGGCTCGGGTACAGGGGGTGGTATCGTAAACAACAACGAGGCTGGCGCCGTTGCGGCGTGTGCCTCGACCTTCGGGAGTGGAGGAGAACAGCGGGCCCCACCCGGAGATATTGAATGTGTTGCTACCCTGATTCACCAGATTCAAGCCGTTGGGTCCTACATCGGCAAAATAATTGTACCAGACCGGATTGTCGCTGGCAGGCTGACGCTGGTCTTTTGCTACCCCCAAAACCGGCGTGCCGTTCACAAACAGGTCGGACACGGTGGGATCGGTAACCAAACCTTTAGTTTCGTCAGCCGTCCCTGTCCATACCAGCCAGGCATCTAGCACCGGTCCGGGGACATCGACCGAAATGACACCGTCGCCATTCAAGTACATGCCGGTACTGCCGACGGTAACATCGACACACCCTTCTCGTGGCCCATAGCCAGGCATAAAGGTGTGCGGTGCACCTTCAGCGAGGCTGACAGAGGTGAAACCTGATCCCAATACAAGAGAAATAATGATTAGGATGGCTATGATGGGTATGATGCGAATCAATCCTACAGGTCTTTTTGGAAGCATAATCCTCCTCCAATGATAAAAGAGCGAGTAAGGGAGGTTGAAAAACGCAATTTTATTTTTCAACAACGAAAAACGTGATAAAATTAGATGTTGCTTAAGGCGCCAAACACCAGGGAGTAAGGACAATTATAAAGGAGGGAGGAAAATGTGTCAATATGTCCGAAGCAAGCGAGTTCACTTTCTTTCTTTGTGCTATCTCTCTCTAAAAGAGAATAAAAGGGGTTGAAGCACAATTTTTTGCTTTTTCCCATCTCCGTAAGTCAAGTTTGAATTCGATAGATCATGCCTCACTATTTTCCTCGAGAGGGCTTGAGAGACTGGTGGAAGGAAGAAATCCAATACTCAACACATCAGGATTGACGAGTCTTCCTGACAATACCCTTTACGGCTTGCTCTCAGCCTACTCCAAAACAGCAGAAATTGCTGTCAGGTGGCATACTCAAAGGAGGGGTTGGCTCGGAAAGGAAAACATCCCCCCAATCTGGAGATAAACATGAAACACTATGACATAATTTGGATCGGAAGCGGTCAAGCCACGGGTACGATTGTGCCGCGACTGCTCGAAGCAGGTAAAACTGTAGCGATTGCCGAAGGTGGTCGTTTTGGTGGTAGTTGTGTCAATTATGGCTGTACGCCCACCAAAACCATCGTTGCCAGTGCTCGCGCCGCGCACATGGCCCGTCGCGGCCCTGATTTTGGTGTCGAGACCGGGAAAATAAATATCAATTTTGCCAGAGTTATGGAACGTCAAAATACTATGCGCCAGCACGCCAGCCAAGGCCTGGAAAAATGGCTGCGAGGCATGGAAGGGGTCACGGTTTACGCTGAATATGCCTCATTCATCGATGAGCATACCGTATCCGTGGGTAATGAACGCATTGGCGGAGAGGTCATCGTTATCAATGCTGGTGCCCGTCCTCGTGCAGTCACTCTTCCCGGTAGCAACGAAGTTGATTGGCTGGACAACAGGCGCTTGCTTGATCTGCAGGCATTGCCCCCACATCTTCTCATTTTAGGAGGAAGCTACATCAGCCTGGAATTTGCCCAGGCCTTCCGCCGCCTTGGCAGTGAAGTCACCATTTTACAACGCTCGTCGCAACTTCTCTCCCGAGAAGATGCCGATATCGCCGCCCTGGCCCAGGAGATTCTCGAAGGCGAAGGGATTACCGTTCATCTTGAGAGTCGTATCCAGCGTCTGGCACAGGCGGCACCCCAGCAGATCGATGTCTTTTTCGAGCAAAATGGCGAAGAAAAGCACGTTCAAGGGACGCATTTGCTGGTAGCTATGGGCCGTATTCCCAACAGTGACCGCCTCCACCTGGAAAAAGCCGGGGTAGAAAAGAATGAACGAGGCTACATTCGTGTCAATGATGTGATGCAGACCAATGTGCCCCACATCTTTGCTATTGGCGACATCAACGGTGAAGGAGCTTTTACCCATACTTCCGTTAACGATGGTGAGATATTTTGGGATTACTACAGCGGTGATGATGATCGTTCTCTGATCGAGCGCATTCCCACTTACGCCCTCTACATCGATCCTCCTCTAGGCCGCGTGGGTATGAGTGAGAAAGAGGCGCGGGCCAGTACTCGCCGTGTCCTGATGGCAACCTGGCCCATGAGCCGCATCGCCCGCGCCCGAGAAAAGGATGAAACGGCGGGAATGGTGAAAATCCTCGTAGATGCCGATACCGAGCAATTCCTGGGCGCAGCTATCCTTGGTGTAGGTGGCGATGAGATCATCAACATGTTCACAGCCTTTATGATGACGCAGCAGTCCTATAAGATTTTTCGCCGCGCCGTCCTCACTCATCCCACTGTTGCCGAGCTCATGCCCTGGATATTGGACGATTTGCAACCCCTCATCTAAACATCTTCGCCACTAAAGCTCCTGCTGCTGAAAAATGACACTGGCCCCTACCAAGGACAGGACAATAAGCACCAGACTGATCCCCAGTGCCGGCCAGGCAGGGTTACTTCCGCCCATCATCAGCTCCCGCCCCCACACCAGCAAATGTCCCGGCAGATAGTTCCCTAGACCAGGAATGGCACCGGCAAGCCCAAGTATGAACAGGAAGAAAAGGGCGAACCCGCCGGCTGCCGCCTGGGATTTAGCCACGACGCTACAAAATAACGTCAGCGCTACGTACACGAGTATAAACAGCAGCAACAGAGCGTTGAGTCCGAGCCAATGAGGCAGATCGAGAGTCCCAAACAGTAATAAAGTGTAATAAAAGCAAGCAGCAGCGGCTAAAGCGAGGGCAAAAGCGAACATCAGTGCCAAAGCCGAAAATTTAGCTAAAAGGAAGATCGTACGAGGCAGTGGTTTGACAAGTATCATCGCCGCCGTGCCCCGGCTCTTTTCCTGAGCCACGGCGCCCATGGTCAACAGTAATGCCAAAATTACGCCAAACTGGCTGATGTTCTTGACGTACTGGTCCACGGCATCCTTAATCGAAGGTGCCGGCATCACCTTGGCAATGGCCTCGCCTGAGGGCAATCAGTTTGATGATTTCCGGCGTATATTTGGCCAATAACGGCGACAACAGGCCAAAAAGAAGCAAGACAACCCCCACCACGAGCAGGCGGTAGGTTCGCCACAATTCCAGCCACTCCTTACGCAAGGCCGTAAGAAAACTCATGCCACTTCTCCTTCGCCCACCAGGCGCAAGAAAATGTCCTCCAGCGAAGGGCGGAGCATCTCGTAACGCCGCAATAAAAGTCCGGCTTGCACCGCTGAGGGTAAGAGCTCTCGCTTCCCTTTCTCCACATCCTTGACCTGGATCCGTGCTACTGCGCCCTCGAGCACAAGGGATTGCACCCACTGTTGCTGGCGCACCTTGCCTGCCCAGGCTTGTAACGCTGCCTCGAAACCATCATCGACCTCGACTTCGAAAAGAGGAAGAGTATAACGGGCCAGCAAGGTCTCCCGTGAGGCTTGAATCACCAGTCGCCCCCGTGCGATGATGGCGATAGTGTCGCAAACGCGCTCGACATCAGCAAGGATATGCGTGGACATGAACACCGTGCATTGGCCTCGCAGATGCTCGATCAGCTCCAGTACCTCCTTACGTCCACCTGGATCCAAAGCACTGACGGCCTCATCGAGAAACAGAACTTCCGGCCGATTGACGAGCGCCTGGGCCAGACCCAAACGCTGGCGCATCCCCCGTGAAAAGCCGCCAATGCGCCGCTGACTGACCTCGGTCAACCCTACTAATTCCAACAATTCCTGAGTACGCGCCGCCCGCTCTGCAGCTGTGAGGCCAAACACTCGCCCCACATAGTCCAGGAATTCAGCAGGCGTCATCCAGGGATAAAATGTCGGCTCTTCCGGCAAAAAACCGATGTGACGAGCGACCTCGCCCCTATTTGCCGTAACCTCCGTTCCTGCCACCCAGGCACGACCGGCGCTGGCATGCGCCAACCCCGTCAAAACACGAATGGTCGTGGTTTTGCCGGCGCCGTTAGGGCCGAGAAAGCCAAAAACAACACCCGGCTCCACCGTCAAATCCAGGCCAGCAAGGGCATGGACCTGACCATAATGCTTCTCCAGTGCTTCGGTGCGAATGATGGCCATTCATTCCTCCCGCCCAAAGAGAAAATAGATGAGGGGGCCAAGGAGATTGACAAAGATAATGACCAATGCCCAGGCCCATTTGGGCCCTTTCGTTCTGACACGACGACGCAAATCCAGCAGAGCGAAGAGCATCAGCCCCAGTTCTAAAAGGACGATAGGGATGAGGAAGGGAATCAGAGATCGAAGGTTTTCCATCGTAAGAACACCTGTATCGGCATGACAGTGGAGACCGAAGCAATCACCAAACTGCTGCCAGTTTAGCACAAAGGGAAGAAAGAGAGAAGGGAAGAAGAGAAGTGGTTGGGTGGGTAAAAGGACGGCCGTTACTTCTGTAAAATCTTTAAATTTTTTGACGGGTCGTTCACAAATGGGGTATAGTGTCTGAATGCCATTGAAATGGTATTATTTTTTGTAAATCGGGAATCCTCTTATGACCATCTCTGAAGTCATCATTATCGTTGTTCAACTCATCTTTTTAGAGGGTATTTTATCTATCGATAATGCGGCGGTGTTAGGGGCAATGGTATCGGTATTGCCGGCCCACGAACCTATCCCCTGGCCCAAACCACTGCATTTCATGCACGGCTGGGCAGACCGTGTCTTTGGCAGACAACGCGCTGCTGCTCTCAAGGTGGGATTATTAGGTGCCTATTTCGGTCGGGGAATCATGCTGTTGCTGGCAACCATCGTCATTTCCAATCCCTGGTTGCGTTTGATCGGTGCCGCTTATTTGCTCAAGCTCTCAGTCGAACACCTTTCTGCTGATTATCAAGAGGAAGTAAACGAGGATCTTATCCAGTCAGGCAAAGGAAAGGGCTTTTGGGGTGTAGTACTGACCGTCGAGCTGGCTGATCTTGCTTTTAGCCTGGACAATGTCGTCGCTGCCGTCGCTCTCAGTGACCATATTGCCATTGTTTTATTGGGTGTAGCCCTGGGTATTCTCACCATGCGCTTTGCAGCACAGGCCTTTACCTTTTTCATCGAACGCGAACCGATTTTGATCACTACCGCCTATATCCTTGTCCTCAACATCAGCCTGGAGCTCCTCATCGAAGAAATCGGTTTGCTCTTCCATACCGAAATTAACTTTGTAAGCTGGCAGAAATTCGTCATTTCTGTGGTCACGCTCATCCTGGCCATCGTTTACGCCCATACTCCCTGGCTCCAACGCCTACTCCGCCCCACCTTGCGGCACATCTCTCACTTTTTCAGTATTGTCAACGACGCCTTTGACATTGTATTGCGCCCTTTTGGCTGGTTATTGCAAGGATTAGGGCTTGCTATAAGGCTGCTATTCGCCGCCTTCAGCAAGCGTACCGAAAGTTCTGAGAGTGAAGCCTGAGCCTCTCAAAACTCTTGTTGGCGAGGGCGATACTGGATGGCCTCGGCGATGTGGGAGGGTTCGATCTGCTCGCTGCCGGCGAGATCAGCGATGGTGCGGGCCAGCTTGAGGACACGATGATAGGCGCGGGCACTTAAGCCGAGCTGGCGCATGGCGGCGCCAATGAGCTGATGGCCGGTTTCGTCCAGGGCACAAAATTCTCGTACTTCGGTGGGGCCCATGTCGGCATTACAGGAAGCATGAGGAACCTTACTCAACCGCTTTTCCTGGATCTCACGCGCCCGTTGCACCCGTTCACGGATTCCTACCGAAGCCTCGCCTCGCGTATTGTCCGTCAGTTTTTCGTAATCGACGCGTGGTACCTGTACATGAATATCGATGCGGTCCATCAGAGGCCCGGAAATACGTTTCTGGTAATTCTTGATGGCAGAAAAGGAGCAGGTGCAAGCACGCGTGGGATCGCCGTAATAGCCACAAGGGCAGGGATTCATCGCCGCCACCAACATGAAATTGGTAGGAAATGTCACGGCGCCGGCAGCCCGAGAAAGGGTGATCTGTTTATCTTCCAGAGGCTGGCGCAGCATCTCCAACATGCGGCTGCCGAATTCGGGAAGCTCATCCAGGAAGAGAACGCCACGATGGGCAAGACTGATCTCGCCCGGCCGGGGCCAGCGTCCGCCGCCAATGAGCCCCGCATAGGAGATAGTGTGGTGAGGAGCACGGAAGGGGCGAGTACGGATGAGGGGCGTGTGGGGAGGTAGTTGGTCGGCTACGGAGTAGATGCGCGTGACATCCAGGGCCTCTTCTTCGGTGAGGCGAGGAAGGATGGTGGGCAAACAGCGGGCAAGCAGGGTTTTTCCTGCCCCAGGCGGCCCCGTCATCAGCATATTGTGACCCCCTGCCGCTGCCACTTCCAGGGCTCGTTTGACATGCTCCTGCCCCTTGACATCGGCCAAATCTACACCGTAAGTGCCTCCGTCGCCCTCGCCAGGCGGCAATGTCGGCTGTGGCGGAATCGGCACAACGCCGGTAAGATGATTGACGAGATGCGTGAGATGATCGACGGGAATGACTTCGATGCCTTCCACCAGCGCCGCCTCTGCTGCATCCACTTCCGGTACAAAAATACGCTGAAAGTCCTGTCGCCTCGCAAAGCTGGTCATGGGCAGAATCCCATTCACATGTCGCAGACTCCCATCCAACGCCAGTTCACCAATAAAGATCGATCCCTCCACTGATTCCAGAGGAATTTGCCTGGTGGCAGCAAGCACACCGACGGCAATGGGAAGATCATAGGCCGGGCCCCGTTTAGGCAGGTCGGCCGGAGCCAGGTTGACCGTGTACAAGCCCATGGGAAAACTGAGCCCACTGTTGCGAATTGCCGCCCTCACCCGCACACGTGACTCTTGCACAGCCGTATCAGGCAGCCCCACCATCATAAATTTTGAGACCCCTCCCCCTTTGTCGGTCTCGACTTCGATGATTTGACCGTCAAGCCCTAAAATGGCGCAGGAATAGACTTTGGCGAGCATGGCTGGTGTCGTGAATGTTAGCGAAATCCTTTCATTGCCAGGACTTCGCGAGCGGGTGTGCGATCTCCCGTGCGGCTAATCCGTCGTGGGCCTTGCAGATAATGGAGGGTGAAGCCCAAGCTTTCGTAGAGATCGATGACGCGAGGGGTTGCCTGATTGGAAAGAAGCACGGGGCCAGGATGAGCAGCGAGCCATTCGGCCAACCGCACCTGATCATCCCAGGAAAAGCCGTCTTTGGCATATTGCCGAAACTCGACATCATAAGGCGGGTCGGCATAAATGATATCGCTTGACTCGAGCGACATATCGACAAAATCGCCACAAGTAAATTCCCAAGATGCCAACACTTCCTGATAAGCAGTAAAATCGCGTTGATAATTGATTTTTTTGTGCTGACCGAAGGGAACATTGAAAAATCCCTGACGATTGAACCGACATAACCCATTATAGCCGGTACGATTGAGATAGAAAAATAATTCTGCAGCCTCGCGGGTGCTGGCTTTTCCCTCGGCGATCAGGGTGTTGAAGCGGGTACGATGGTGGTAGTAGGTCTCTGCTTCGTTTTCCAGAGCAATGGTTAGGGTCAAACCCGCTTGCAGCCAGCGATAAAAGTTGATAAGGTGAGGGTTGATGTCATTGAGGAGGGCCCGGCGGGGGCGAAAGGCAAGAGCGATCGCCAGGCCGCCGCAAAAGGGTTCGACCAGACGGCGATGGGCATGTTCAGACCAAAGTCGACGCAGGTGCGGAACGAGCCAGCGTTTGCCTCCTGCCCACTTGAGGGGAGGCCTTAATTGCGGGATAGCAGAACTCATAAAGGAATTGCCAGGCTCGTTACGCGCCCTGGACATCATGAAAAATGACGAAGAGAAAACGAAATCAACACCTCCAGCAATGTACCACCTTCAAAGTGATTGGTCAACGACCAAGACCTTTAGCTTTACGACTCAACACGTTCCAAAATTGTGGCCGTGGCCATGCCGTGGCCAATGCACATCGTCTGTAAGCCCCATTGTGCCTGACGCAACTGCATTTCATGCACAAGTGTGGTCATAATACGGGCACCGCTTGCTCCCAAGGGATGTCCCAAGGCGATGGCGCCGCCATGCGGATTGACCAAGGCGGGGTCCGGTTGGATTTCTTTCATCCAGGCCAAAACGACGGAAGCAAACGCTTCGTTGACCTCGAAAACATCGATATCAGCAACTGTAAGCCCGGCCCGCGCGAGTACGCGCCGGGTGGCGGGAATGACACCGGCCAGCATCAAAACAGGATCGTCGCCCACGACCACGCGGCTTACCACCCGGGCCAAAGGCTTCAAGTCAAACTGCTTCAGGGCTTGTTCTGAAGCGAGAACCAGGGCGGCAGCGCCATCACTGATCTGACTGCTATTGCCTGCCGTAACAACGCCCCCTTCACGAAAGGCAGGGGGCAAGGAGGCCATCTTTTCCAGATCGGGTGCGAAGCGGATGCCTTCATCGACGCTGACAAGGCGCTCACCGCCATTATCGGCTACAGCAATTTCCAAAATCTCGGCGGCAAAAGCACCGGATTTGCTGGCCGCTGCCGCTTTGCGGTGACTCTCGTAGCTAAACCGATCCAGCTCTGCCCGCGTGATCTGCCACTTTTCTGCCATCATCTCCGCGGAAAGACCCTGGGGAATGAGTTGGTAGGGGAGTTCAGGCCACTGGGGGGGATAGTCCGACCCCATCGGTACTCGCGTCATGTGTTCTACACCACCGGCGACGACAATATCCATATCCCCCGCCATAATTGCCTGGGCGGCAAAATGTACCGCTTGCTGACTGGAGCCGCACATTCGGTTCAAGGTGACGGCCGGAACCTCCACGGGAAAACCTGCTTTGAGCACGGCCAGGCGGGCAATATTTGCCCCTTGTTCCCCGATAGGAGTCACACACCCCCAAACGACATCCTCCACCCGTCCTGGTTCCACGCCAGCACGCGCAACTGCTGCTTTCAAGACGGCAGTTGCCAGATCCAGAGGAGGAGTGTCCTTGAACATACCCCGACGCCGGCCAGTTGGTGTCCGTACGGCCGAAACAATGTACGCGTCTCCCATAATTGCATCTCTCCTTATTGTGCAGGCGTCTGATCTAGGAAAGGTAGAGCTAGGCCTGGTTGGGTGGGTTTTATGTTGGAGGCACGCCGGCGTGGTAAGTGCGGCGCACCTCGCAGGTGCGTCGCACTTTCTTCAAAAATACATCTGTGCTTTACCAGCTTCGCCGACAATGCCTACACTCGTCCCTGTGAGGGGAATTGGGGCAATACGAAAGCTAACGTGATAACTCACGGGCGATGATGTGTCGTTGCACCTCGCTGGTACCTTCATAAATCTGGTAGATTTTCACATCACGCATGAGTTTTTCCACAGGGTATTCACGGCTGTAGCCATAGCCGCCGAATACCTGCACAGCTTCGATGGTGGCCTGCATCGCCATATCGGCACAAAAAGCCTTGGCATAAGCGGCCAGCAACGTATTGCTATGGCCATTGTCAATCAGCCATGCCGCCTTTCTCGCCAGCAAACGACCGGCTTCGATGTTCATGGCCATATCTGCCAGTTTGAAGCTGACGCCTTGTTTGGCAATGATGGGCTTACCATAAGCCATACGCGTCTTGGCATACTCCGTCGCTTCCTCCAACGCCCGGCGGGCCACCCCCACCGCGGCCGCGGCAACGGCCGGACGGGAACGATCGAAGACTTTCATGGCTGTAAGGAAACCTGTCCCCTCGGGACCCAAACGATTTTCTACCGGAACTTCCACATCTTCGAGAAAAACCTCGCCGGTTTGAGCGGCAATCTGTCCCATTTTGGGCAACGGCTTACCTGTTTTGACGCCCCATTCCCTTTCCACGATAAAGGCACTGATGCCTTTATAGCGTTCTTGCCGGTCTGTCTTGGCAAAAATAACAAAAATATCGGCAATAGGAGCATTGGTAATCCAGGTTTTTGTACCATTGATGATGTATTTATCGCCTTTCCGCTCGGCATAAGCCTTGATGCCGGCCACATCAGAGCCGGCTGCGGGCTCGGTCAGTCCATAAGCACCCATTTTACCCTCTGCCAACTGCGGTAAATACTTCTGCTTTTGCTCCTCATTGCCGGCGAGAATGATGGGTAATGCTGCCAACGAATTGAGCATGAGCGCCGTCTGAATACCGGAACAGGCCCAGGCCAACTCCTCGTTGAGAATAGCCTCCTCCAGCAGGTGCATGCCGGGACCACCGTATTCTTCCGGGATATTGACGCTCAATAATCCGTTGGCCACAGCCTTTTCCACAATCGGCCAGGGAAACTCGTGGCTTTCGTCGTAATACTCGGCTTTGGGTTTGATCTCCTTTTCTGCAAAATCGTGGGCCAGATCTTGCAACATCTTCTGTTCTGGGGAAAGAGAAAAGTCTAACATTGCACATACCTCGTGGGGGTGAAAAGAAAAAAACCAGCAGTCATCATCGACTCGTTCAAGGCCGCCGTTGGCCAGCGCCAGAACAATATGTGCGGCGGTGGGTGCGGAAGCCCCGCCATAGAAGAACAGGCCATGCACAAATGCACCACATGTTCTTTTTAAGATTCTAACACAAAATGACGCGTTGCGTCAATCTTGTTTATTGTCGAAGACAACCACACCACCTTGCCCCAAAACGTCGCCTCTACTACAATATGCCCATCATGAAATCGTGTTTGTGGAGCATTTTGTTGCTCATGCTGTTCGTGGCATCCTGTGGATCTACCACATCGACGCCAACAGCGCCGGTCGAGATAGCGGCGCAGGACGTCGCCACGGCCCCCACGACGCTGCCCGCTACTTTTACGCCTACACCTCTCCCCACGCATACGGCGACACCCTTGGCCACGGCAACAGCGATTCCGCCCACGAACACACTGCTGCCGGCCACACCCACGCCAAGCCCCGTCGCCACACTCGCCGCCACCTCTTCTCCCACACCCTCGCCCTCGCCCGAGCCGATTCCTCCCCTTGCGACCGTCTTAAGCAACGCCAATCTCCGCGCCGGGCCCGGTACCGGCTATCCCATCATCGGCACCATTGCTGCCGGACAAGAAGTCTTTGTGCGGGCTCAGAACCCAGCCGGGGATTGGATTCAGCTCGATGTAGCAGGAGATGAGCAAACCTGGATCGCCGCCTTTCTTCTCGATTTTCCCGCCGGATTAGAACTGCCCGTGGCCAGCCACATTCCGCCACCTCCTCCAACTCCCACCCCTGGTGACACCGTTCTCTTCAGCAAAAGCACCATCTCTCTCCCCACCTATCCCTGGCAATCTTATCTGACCCCGGCTTACGACAGCCAGACCCATTGGGATTATCTCACTTTCGATCGAGCGGCCTACGAATCTACCTCGCCCCAACCTTCACCCCAATCCTACCAGCTACTCACGCTCGAAAACCAGTGGCTTCGGCTCACCCTCCTGCCCGATTTAGGCGGCCGTATCTACCAGATGATATTCAAACCCACCGGCAACAATGAGCTTTATCAGAATCCGGTGATCAAGCCCTCCCCCTGGGGACCGGTGGCCCAGGGCAATGGCTGGATAGCAGCAGGGGGAATCGAATGGTGCTATCCTGTCGCCGAACATGGCTATGCCTGGGGAGAGCGATGGGGGTATATCACCGAACCGCGCCCTCCCGCTTATGGCATCACGGTTTTCGACAAAGGCCAGGACCGCGTCCATCTCAGTATCGATGTTACCCTCTCTCCCGATAGCGCCGCCTTTACTCTTGACTTCCTCCTCCAAAACCCGACCAACCAAACCATCCCTCTCAGTTACTGGAGCAATGCCATGGCCGCGCCCGGGCCGGCCAATACCGTCGGCCCCGACCTGGTCTTTCTCTACCCCGGCCAGCAAATACAGATCCACTCCACAGGTGAGCCAGACCTTCCGGGCGATGGTGACATCTTATCGTGGCCGGTGTATAATGGGAGAAATTTGAGCCGTCTGGGAACCTGGCGACGCTGGCTGGGTTTCTTTATGTATCCCCGAGCTCAGGCCAATTGGGCCGGTATTTACGACCTGGCGGCTGATGAAGGCTTCGTACGCATCTTCCCAGCCGAAACCGTTCCCGGCCTCAAAGGCTTCGGCTTTGGTTGGACCGATCCTATCGATCCGCACAACTACACCGACGACAATTCTGCCTATGTCGAACTCCACGGCGGACTCACCCCCACCTTTGCCGACCGATTTCCCTTTGCCGCAGGCGCGCAACACACCTGGAGCGAAACCTGGTATCCTGTTGCGGGCATCGGGGGTATCAGCCAGGCCAACATAGGCGGCGCCGCCAATCTCGTTCGAGCTGCTGATGGTTGGCATCTCCGTCTTTTTAGTGTATCCAGCCGTCGTGGTACCCTGTATATCCAGGATGCCAACCAGCTTAACCTGCAAATGCCTATCGAGCTCGACCCCGCGCATCCGGCCGACATCTCGCTCCCTGACGTCCAGCCTCCCCTCACCTTTGATCTCCAGACGAGCCGGGGAAGCACCTGGAATATGAGCGGTCTCACGCCTTAACCCCCTGATAAACACCTACCACCCTATCCTTGAGCGTCTCTTTCTTTACGCAAAACCCACTCGTGACTCACTACTCCTGCAGTAACTGCGGTGCCCCCATTCAGCCTTCGCAAAGCCAATGCCACCAATGTGGTGCAGATATCCTTTGGGAACAGGCTGTCGGACGGGTGCAGTACATACGTAAACTCCCCCCTTTGGGGCCTCCCCGCGGACCGCGCTTTGGCACCCTGGTCAAAGTCAGCGCTCTTCTCGTCACGGTACTGGGAATACTCCTTCTGGCCGGTTTATGGGGGATAGAACGAGGGCTGGAAGAACGCCAGGCCGTGATCGGCGAAGTTGCCTTCTCACATTACAGCCAGGCGCTCCTTCATCTCCTTGATGGCGATATTCCTGGGGCACGTCAGGAGTTCACGCAAATTGTACGAATCCAGCCTCAATACACTTCCACCCCCGCCGTTGTAGCTGTACAAAAACAGACTCCTACCCCCCAAGCGAGCCTCGATTCGCCCACACCCACCTTGAGCCCTAACGAATTAACCCTCGATGAAACCCTGGCAAAGATTCAGCAAATCATGGAACAGGGAGATTGGGCTGAGGCTGTCGCACAATTACAAGAGCTCAGCAACCTGGATCCGGGTTATCAGTCCGGCCTCGTTGGGCAAATGCTTTTCAACGCCCACTTCAACCTCGCCAAAGAATATGCACAAGCTGGCGATATCGATGCTGCCGCACAGGAATTAGACGCTGCCTTACGTATCCATGCTAAAAATGCGGCCGCGGTCGAGCTCAAACAGGCCATTACCCTTTATCAGACCGGTAAAGCACAAATGGGCCTCGATTGGGATGCCGCCATCGACGCCTTCACCCAGCTTTATGCCCTCAACCCCGATTTTATGGATACGGCCAGCCAGCTCTTCCAGGCCTATGCTGGCGCCGGTGATGCTCTGCGCAACACAGACCCCTGTCAAGCCATGAATCGCTATCAGCTTGCCTTGCAGATTGAACGAGACCCCCAGGTACGGGCAAAGCTGGAAAATGCCCGCTTACGTTGTAAAGTTACTGCTCCCAGCAATGCGGATGGAACCTCGACCCCAGCCGTTGGGGGGCCGACTACCTTGACCGAAACAGGACGCATCGCCTACACCTTTTTTGATGAAGAGCAGACTTACCACCGTACGCGTATCTGGGATGTGGCCGGTATGCGCCCCGATGCGCTTATTGCCCCAGAATCGCTGCAACCCGATATTGGCCCCGAAAACACCATCCTCGTGCGATCGACAGATCCTCAAAAATTTGGCATTACCCTGTATGCCGCCCCTGGAGACACGCCCCGGCGTTTGACAAAGGATGCCGGTGATAGTTTCCCTCGCTGGTCACCCGATGGCCAGAGCGTTCTCTTTAGTTCCGCTTCCCGCACCAGCGACCAACAATCCCACATTTTCCTTCTCGATCTCGGCTCGGGGCGAGTACAGGATCTGGGTTTAGGACAAGGTGGAGATTGGTCACCTGATGGCCAAAACATTGTCTATCAGGGCTGTGAGGCTCCCGAGCAAAAGTGTGGTCTATGGATTCTCGATCTAGCTACAGGACAACGCCGCCAACTCACAACGACGCCAAGCGATAGCATGCCGCGCTGGTCGCCTAATGGCCAACTCATCGTCTTCATGTCCGATGGTCGTAGCCCCAGTTGGGATCTCTTCGTCGTCGACGCCCAAACAGGAAATATCCCCTTTTTCGCCCTGGATGACGCCCTCGATGGTATGCCTGCCTGGTCACCTGATGGACAGTGGCTGGCCTTCCTTTCTAATCGAGAAGGCGACTGGGCCGTTTATAGCTGGTCGATCCGAGACCTAGCTGTAGAACGGCTCTTCCCCGTAGGAACCCCCTTGCCAGACTGGAAAGAAGCCAGCCTGGATTGGGCCCCCTGACCTTTGCAAACATCAAAGCTTCCCAAGACTGTATCCGTTTAGTCAGTGGTGCATGAAAATCTGAAGTGCGTCGCACTTAGTCCGCGCCGACTAAGTTGATACAGTGTCAAGCTTCCCTCGATTTTTGACGCAACCCCTTAAGCGCGCTATACTTACAGTTACCCAGCCGGGGAGTAGCGCAGTTCGGTAGCGCGCTTGGTTTGGGTCCAAGAAGTCGTCGGTTCAAATCCGGCCTCCCCGACTCCCACGCGGGCGTGGTGTAGTGGTAACACTAGAGCCTTCCAAGCTCTCGTCACGGGTTCGAATCCCGTCGCCC
>JAADFV010000397.1 GCA_013152695.1 Chloroflexota bacterium
GCTACCCCGGCCGGTGCACTGAGCCAGAAAAGGGGCAGGGCTAACCAATAATAAAGGGGCGGTTGATGTTCTTCATAGCGAATTGCGGCAACAGACATGTCGGGCGGGAAATGCTGTGCCTTGATCGCCTCCAGGTAGGCCTGATCATAATCGCCAACGCTGAGAACCGGCAGTGTCAATGTTTCTGCCAGTGAACGCACATAATTGAAATGAGCGGGTTCATCCGGATTTTGCCATAAGGGAGTTTTCAGGGCATACAATCCTCCCAGAAACAGATAAACCGCTACAATCAGCAGTAAAAAAAGTCGTTCATGCTGCCACTCGAGCTGCTGTTGCCCCTTTTGATTCATCATCAACCTACATTGCCGCTTGCACTCGCGTACGTACGATATCGGCGCCTAGCGCCTGTAGTTTTTTCTCCAGACTTTCATACCCGCGGTCGATTTGGCCCACGTTGGCGATATCACTCTTGCCTTTGGCTGCCAACGCCGCCAACACCAGTGCCATCCCGGCGCGAATATCAGGGCTGGATAAGGCTTGACCATACAACTGCGAAGGCCCCACAACTACAGCGCGATGGGGATCGCACAGGACGATACGCGCACCCATCGTAATCAGCTTATCGACAAAGAACAGGCGGCTCTCGAACATCTTCTCGTGAATCAAAATCGTGCCCTCTGCCTGTGTTGCCACCACGAGGGCAATGGATAAAAGGTCGGCAGGAAAATGTGGCCAGGGACCATCATCGATCTTAGGGACAGCTCCCCGCACGTCGGTCATCACCACCAAATTCTGCTCACTCCCAACCACCAAATCCTCTCCTTCCAGCCAACAATTTACACCCAGACGCTCTTTGAAAACATAGAAGACCATCCGCAATTCTTCGGGAAGGACAGATTTGATGCGTAACATGCCAGGCGTAATCGCACCCAGGCCCAAAAATGATCCCACTTCCAATAAATCAGGGCCAATTGTACATTCTACGCCATGAAGCCGTTCTGCCCCCTGAACATGCAGCGTATTGCTGCCAATGCCCTCAATCTGCGCGCCCATCCCCACCAGCATTCGGCACAAATTCTGCACATGAGGTTCCGAGGCGGCATTGCGAATAATCGTCTCCTCCGGAATCAGAGCCGCGGCCATCAACGCATTCTCGGTCGCGGTGACACTGGCCTCGTCCAGAAGCATATCAACGCCGTGTAGTTTTTGTGCCTCGATCAGGATTCGATGATTGGCTGGGTCCACATCGACGGCAGCCCCCAGTTTTTCGAAGGCGAGGAGATGTGTGTCAATACGACGCCGGCCAATCACATCGCCACCCGGAGGCGGCAGCTCTACCCGACCCAGACGACCTAACATAGGTCCAGCCAGTAAAATCGAGGCGCGAATCTTTTGTGACAACTCGGGGGATAGCTTGCGTGTTGCGATATTTTGCGCCTGCAAGGTAATCGTGTGACCACCATTGGCAAGCACCCTGACGCCGAGATGGCGTAGCAACTGCAACATCGTATCTACATCACCAATGCGGGGGACATTGTGCAAAGTGACAGGTTCATCGCTTAAAAGGCAGGCTGCCAACATGGGTAAGGCCGCGTTTTTGTTGCCCGACACCTTGACAGTACCTTGCAGTGGTTGTCCGCCGTGAATGATAAAATGTTCGTTCATGCTTGGGGAGAAAGGAGCAAATGGTTGGGGGATAAAGGTTGGCCGGTGTTGCCTGGCGTCATTATATCATTAACTGCGCTCAAACAGTTCAGAAAGCAGCGGCCAATGTAAGATCAACTTCATTTTACCAGTGATCTTTCCAGCTTGCGCTACTGTCACCCTACTGTTTTACCATGATTGCTGAACGATAATCTGGTCGCCAGGGCTAATCGCCAAGGATCGAGCGGCGTTGCCATCACGGATGGCCACTTCAAGCAAACCAGCGCTGCCCCCCACGGCCACAGGTTGGCCGCTTTCGACATAGCCATAGCTGGGATAAAAACCCTTTAATTCGTGCCCGGCCACCCTGATCAGCCAGTTGGAACTGCCTTCCAGCCAGGCAGAGGGGATGTTACTGATACAATTACCGAAATGATCTGTGTAAATGATTTCTCCGCGAATGACACCATCGTCCTCTCGCCGGGGTTCAGCGATGGTGAAACGGACAGGGTCTGTCACAACAGGACCAATACTTTGTCGAGGCACGCCCAGGGCAATGTGGGCAGCCATGGGTGCAAACAGGTCCCGCCCATGGAAGGTATTGCTCAGCTGGGATCGCCGGTAATAAGGGTTTGCCAGCTCCCGAATCTCCTGGACATCTTCATTGTGATAGACCCTGCTGAAAACGCCGTTATCAGGGCCAACATAACAGGCGTGGCGGGTGAATACGGCCAGAGGACGCCGTTCCGTTCCCACACCGGGATCAACCACCACCACATGAACGGTCTTTTTAGGAAAATAGGGACTGATCGTCCCCAGAACATATGCTGCCTGGTGGATATTCTGAGGTTCGATCTTGTGGGTAATATCGATGATCTTGGCCCAGGGCAGGATGTCGAGAATCACACCCTTCATCACACCGACATAGCCATCGACCAGACCAAAATCGGTAGTGAGGGTGATGGGGGGAGGAACATTGCGGGGGCGAGGGAGAGGTTGTGGGCTCATCGTGGTATCATTACGAGGGTGGATGGAAGGAAAAACAATGTTATATCTCGAATTGTAATGGTAGCAAGCAGCAAGGACAAGCGTACCGTTCACAGAAGAGGCCGGCCGTAATAATTTAGCCGGTGTTTTAGAATCAGAGGTGCGACACACTTTTATCAGCGAAATTTCCATGCACCACCGACTAAACGGATACAGTCTCCTTCCCAAAAAACAGCTTGCGCGGGTAAATAATTTCAGGTACCATCTCTAATAGAATAGAATTACCGTTCTTCTCATTCGCTTCAAATGCATCAATTCAGGAGCTCCCGTGAAACCCGAAGATCGTAAACATGTTCTGCGTATGTTCAACCACGGCCTGTACATTGTCGGTGCAGGCCAAAATGAAAATGCCGTGGCCAATGGCGTCACCTGGCTCAGCCAATGTTCCTTCAACCCACCCCTGATCATGATTGCTGTACGCAAAGAGGGCCGGCTCCACGACAAAATCGAGAAAACCGGAACCTTTAGCGTCAATATCGTGGGAAAAGACCAGCAAGAAATGGTAGCTGCCTTCTTCAAACCGGCCCAGGTTTCGGGTGACACGATGAACGGCTACCGGTTTGAGTCCGGCCCTGCAACGGGTTCGCCTCTCTTTCTCGACAGCCCTGCCTGGTTCGAAGCAAAAGTACTGGACACCATTAAACGGGGTGATCACACCGTCTTCATCGCTGAAGTCATTGAGGCCGGTGTCCGTGACCCTGAAGCCAGGATACTGATGCTTCACGATACACCCTGGTCCTACGGTGGCTGATCGACCGCTGCAGGCGAATCCATGGTATTTAGCAGCCACGCCGCGTATTCCCTGGCACGGCCCCCTGGATGACCCCGATGACCTCTCCGATTGGCTCCCCGCTACGATCCCCGGCACAATCCAGCGCGACCTCATGGCCGCCGGCCGTCTGCCCAATCTCTACCAGCTACTCGACCCCGACACCGTTCTCAATCAGGTAGATGACCGCGACTGGTGGTATCGCACCGAAGTGGCAGGTATCGCTGCGGAAGAGCGGGCGTGGCTACGTTTCGAGGGTATCGATTACCTGGCCGCGATCACCCTGGCGGGGAAAGAGCTCGAACGCCGGGCCGGTATGTACGCCCGGCGCCAGTACGAAGTCAGCGAAATCCTGCGGGGAGGAGAAGCGACGTT
>JAADFV010000398.1:0-794 GCA_013152695.1 Chloroflexota bacterium
TCTTCAGTATCGGCAGCCTGGGCGTTGGCGTCGGGGTCTATGTGCTCGCAGCAATACTCATACCAGAAGAGGACGTTTCGGAACCACTCGACACAATTGAGGGTGAAATCCTGGAACCATTGGAGTAAGTGGTGATGATCGGAGCGCGTTTTTGGTCTTTTTATTACGCGCTCCGATTATCTTTCATGGTATACTTGGGGCCGGAGGTTTTTTTGATTTATGACCAAGTTGAACATCATCACTCTGGGCGATCCGCGCCTACGTAAAAAGAGTAAACCCATCAGACGTTTTGACGCTCGGCTCAAACAATTTGCAGACGATATGGTTGAAACGATGCGAGCAGCCAATGGTGTCGGCCTCGCTGCCCCCCAGGTTGGTGTCAATGAACGTTTGATTGTAATAGAGATGCCCGTCGAAGAATTTGAGGATGATCCCCAGGCGGGGAAATTATTTGTTGTCGTCAACCCCGAGATTGTACGGGCACGAGGCGAAAAGGTAGCAGGAGATGAGGGGTGCCTGTCCATTCCCGGCTACATCGGCGAAGTGGAACGGTACCCGACGGCCACGATTAAAGGTTTCGATGTCCAGGGAAAGCCTTTTCGCCTGAAGACCTATGATTATTTAGCACGTATTTTTCAGCACGAAATCGATCATCTCGATGGCGTGCTGTTTATCGACCATATTCAGGATCCAGACAAACTACGGCGTCTCGTCCAAGACCCCGAAAGTGGCGAGTGGTTTGAAGAACCTGTAGCAGCAGTGCTGGCCTAACCGAACATGCCCCAACCGCATCC
>JAADFV010000398.1:804-16205 GCA_013152695.1 Chloroflexota bacterium
GGCGTCTGCCGGACAATCTTTGTTTGGGAGGCGTTTATACGGGCTCGGTTACTAGGACGACTCTCTCCGTCTCCTGACTTGAAGCATAATCAAACTCGGCGGGGATGGAGATATCGGCCTGCATAAATCCAAACAGCGTCTGCCCCATGACTATGCGATCGCCATTATGCAAGGCGGTTCTCTGTGTGAGTTCGCCGTTGACGAGAACGCCATTGGCACTGACAAGGTCGTAAAGGACGAATTCGCCCTGTTCCCAGCGGATACGCGCATGTTGGCGCGAAAGTGTGGGGTCGTCGATGCTGAGATCATTCCGCTCTGCTTCGCGACCAATATCGGTGATGTCGGCCAGACGTTGGACCTGCCCCGACGACATGCCCGACATGACTACGAGCCAGGCAAGAGGGATGGGCTCATCGGGCAGAGGTTGGATGAGCTCATCAAGGGTTTCGTTGGGGAGAGGGAGACGCTGAGTAGGAGAGATACTGGCAGGAAAAGCGCTTCTCCTCTCGGTTTGTACAGAAGATTCGCTGGCAATGGCGGGGAGAGGATCGGCTTCGAGCAGCACTTCACCGGTTCTGCGGGGATGTACGCCGAGGCCGAGTGTATAAAGCAGAAGCGTAACAAGGCTGAGAATTGTGGCAGTAATTCCCCCTAAAATCAATCCCTCCTGAAATACGAAGGAAAAGCCATTGCCAAGGTGAGGAAAGAGACGGAGTGTGGCGTTGGGGGTCACAACTAGGGCGGCAAGAAGCGAGGTAAGACGCCAAAAGCCAGCAGATAGATTGTAGCGCTGGCTGTCAAAAAATACCCAGAAGGTTGTAACGGTCGTGACGGCAAAGGCGATCGCTACTCCCCAAGTTTTCCAGGCAGAAATAAAGGAGGTAGAAAGTTGTAATAGATTATCCATCATGAACAGGAGCGAGAGGAATGGAGCTTAAAGCTGCTTGAAGAGGAGGTTTGTATGCCCGATGGTCACCTGATCATTATCGATCAGGATGTGGCGAATGATACGCTCACCGTTGACATAGGTGCCATAAGTACTGGCGAGGTCTTGGAGATGGCACTGAGGCCGGTCAGCCTCATAGGTGATGAATATCCGGGCATGAATTGGCGAGATCGTATCGTCATTGAGGACGATGTCATTTCCTGAAGCACTTCCCAAGGTGATGCCTCTCCAATGAAGAGGATAGAGATGCCCCCAGGAGGCTGGTTCCAGGGAAACAAGCCAGGCAAAAAGAGTATCTTTATCTTCAAGGATCAGCGTGGGAGTCTCAGTGGATGAAACGGACTCTTCCGCAACAGGAGATTGCTCTGACATGGGAAGAGATTTCAAGGGGTGGTGGTAAAAAAGAGAATGGTTGAACCGAGACGAATTTCATCACCGTCGCTGAGGACATGCTCGTGTACGGGACGATCATGAATGAAGGTGCCATTCGTGCTACCCAGATCGTAGAGAATCAGGCGACCTTGTTCCTGACGGATCTGAGCATGACGGGCACTGACGGTCGGATCGGTGAGGAGGGCATCAACCTGGGCCGGATCTCGCCCTACCGTCAAACTTTGCCCAGGCAAAATTGCAAACTTCTGGCCCATTTCGGGGCCTGTGCGAACAAGCAGCCAGGCGAGGGGGGTGGCGTGCGGTGTGGTAAGGGAAGACAGTTGTTGTGTAGGCGGGGGTGAGGCCACAGTTTTGGCCTGTATGGGCGAAGTAGGTGGTGGTTGGGGAGGAAGGGGAGGTGGTGGTACCCATCCAGGTGAAGATGGGGCCAGAGGCGTTGCCGTCGCCATCTCCGAAGGAATGAAGGGCGAAGAAAGCCCGGCCTCAGGTGCTGTTGTCGCAGCAATAGCGTCAAGCTGGAAGCTTGTCCGCACCAAATAGATGAAGCAGATCAAGCTCCCTAAACCGAATAACAGACTAATCAGGCGGTTAGTCGCATTGAGTAAGTTAAACGCAGCAAAGAAGGTAACAGCAACGATAGAGGTGAGGACGAGAAGAAAAGTGAAGACAATTGCAGCCAGACGTGCCCAATCATCCAGCCGCCATAAACCACGAAAGATCATGCCGGCAAGAGCAGCAGTAAGCAATGGAGGCAGAGCGAGTAGGCTGTTCAAGGCCCCGGGCAATTGCAAGCGCTCGAAAAGCTCTGCAACATGCAGGCTAAAATTGGGGATGAGTAAAAAGAAAGCAGCGATGCCAAGAGCGATCAGCGCTTCCAGTAAAAATAGGAAGGCAATGATACTGATGCCCGCAGGTCGCGCTCGAGAGACGTTCATGAAGGTAAGCTTATGCCTTGAGAAAGATGAATGTAGACGTTGCCCTTTAGACGCTAACTGCTGTTGTCAGGTTCCAGAAGGCGACGCCGATAGAGTTTCTGGCAATAAGGATAGGTTGAACATGTAATTATCGCATCGGAGCCAGAGCCTGTCAAAGGAAGGATGGAGAGATAATCATGATCTTTGTATCTTTCTTCCGGATGCAATTTTTGGGAAATTTTGGGAAAAGCCTTGACAAAGAACATGCGTTCGTTTATACTAAAACCGAAAAAATGTTCGATTCTGTTCTCCACAGGAAGCTGTCATGAAACTAAGACCACGCCAACAACGTATGCTGGAATTTATCGAGGAATATCTAGACGAGCATGATTATCCACCAACTATACGGGAAATAGGAAAGGCCGCGGGCATTTCATCAACCTCGGTGGTGAACTATAATCTGGAGCGGCTGGAGGCGATGGGGTTCATCGAACGAAACCGCGAAGTCTCGCGGGGCTTGCGTCTGGTGGGTTATAAAGAAAAACGCCGCGAAATGATCGCCGAAGGAAATCGTGTACCTTTGTATGGTGAAATTGCTGCTGGCGAGCCGATTCCCATGCCCGCCAGCCCTGAAGACGTGTTGGAATATGTGCGGGTGCCTTCGGAGCTCATGCCCAAAAGTGGCGAAGCCTTTGCTTTGCGCGTGAAGGGTCATTCGATGATCGATGCCTTGGTGGATACGGGGGACATCATTATCGTACGCAGTCAATCTACTGTGGAGAATCACGAAATGGCTGCTGTCGAGATCATGGAGCCCCACGAGCGGGCCGGGGCAACACTCAAGTTCTTCCACTTGCCAGAAAGAGGAGATCCTGAAGCCACCGCCCTGGTTGAACTCCGCCCGGCCAACCCAGATCCCGCATATCAGTCGTTTTGGGTGCCAGCCGATCAAGTAAAAGTGTACGGAAAGGTTGTTTCTGTCTTACGACGCTACCCGTAGCCTCGATGTTGTCTGCATAAAAGCCGTCCCGGTTATCTATTACCTGCGTTTTGCCACAAAAAGCCCGGTATATTTGTGGATGTAAAAGGCACCACTATTTTTTATTTCTTGTTCGATGGTATCTGTCAGGGCATCATGAAAGGTGGTAGGGAGAGCATAGCCACTGAGCATGGAGTAGACGTAGGCAACGAGGGGAGCACTCTCCGTCACGATCAGGTCATCTTTGTAATGGTGGATGGTGATGTCATCAAAGAAGGGAGCCAGTTGTTCGGTGCCATTCTCGAGATTGAAGGCGATTCGGTTGAATTGAAAAGGATAGCGGTCGACATCGGGCAGTAAGCGCTGGCGTAGGGCGAAGAGCTCCTCCATATGCCGCGCACCATTGGTGGCAGCCAAAAGCTGGCCACCCGGTTTGAGAACTCGGCGGATTTCAGCCAGGGCGCGAGGGCGGTCGGGTACGTGATAAAGCATGTGGTTAGCGATCACAGCGTCGAAACTGGCCGAAATAAAGGGAATTGCCTGCGCATTGATCCGTTGATAGCGGAAAGAACGAGGGATTTGTCGAAGATTGAGGCGCGCTGTTGCCAACATCCCCGCAGAGAAATCACTGAGAATAATATCCCAGGAAGCAGGAATGCGGTCCTGATTCTCGAGCCAGAGCTGACCCGGGCCGCAACCAATTTCTAGCACACGGGCACCTTCAGGTAGGTGCAGATGATCGAATACCCAGCGCTGCCAGGGATAGGAGTTTGTACTAAATTGCTGATGTAAAGCGATACGTGCCTGGAGGTTGGCAGCATTACGATATTGATGTTGCAGTAAATACTCATTCGTGGGCATGGTGTGCTTGCTCCTTCAGACCAGTCGGGCGAAATCCCAAGAAAAATGCTATCGTCACTCAAGATAGTAACAGCAAACCCCTTCCAGGAAGAAACTCTCAGCCACTTGAAACAAAACCGCCTCTGCCGGACAGTGCCGGTAGAGGCGGTTTGACGGTTATGCAAGGTGCTCAATCAGTCGCGATGGATCTTGGCCAGAACGTCACTGGCATCCATAATCAGATGCTCGACACCGTCGATTTTGATTTCGGTACCAGTGTACTTGGGATACATGACAATATCACCAGGTTTCAGAGGTACTTCATCTTCATCGATCTCGGGGCCAAGGGCCACAACTTCGCCTTCTTGGGGCTTTTCTTTGGCAGTCTCGGGCAGGTAGATACCACTGCTGGTCTGATCAGCTTGCTTGAGAATTTTAATCAGAATACGTTCGCCCATAGGTTCAATTTTCATCGTTTACTACTCCAATGTTTAATGGGATAGGGAAATGGCTATTGGTTAAATCGCAATAATGCGATAAAAAGACATTACATGACAGGTTCGCGAGCATTCAGCCCCAAGAGCTTATCGATACGGGGGCGATCAAAACCGACGATAACAGCCGAGCCGATTTTGATGACAGGAACACCCATCTGGCCGCTCATACGCTGCATATCGCGGGCTGCAGCTGGATCTTTCGACACATCAATCTGTTTGAACTTAACATTATTAGCGCGGAAATACTTCATGGCGCGTTTGCACCAGCCACAGGTTGGGGTCGTAAATATGATAACTTTAGGTTGTTTTTTGCCATTCTTCGCAGACATAGATATTCACCTGATACAGGAAGTTTAGATTCAATCAATATACTTGTAGGAATCTTGCTAGATACAAAAACAAGGATACCTAGTAATAGATGCGTCCAGCAACAGGGAAGGTTACACGCATCTGTGGATAATGCTGGTATAATATAATTCGTTTTGAGAGTCCTGTGGCTACGATAGCTGCAACTGTATCAGTATCGAACGACTTTGGGTTGCACGACCTATTATTTTCTCATTTTTTCCTTTATCTGGCAAGAAAATGGCTGAATCATTTCAAGACCCTCGACTCCACTTCCTCTGGCTAGAAGTACGAAACCTGGAGAAATCCATTGTTTTTTATCAGGAAACCCTGGGCTTTGCTGTCGAGAAAAAGACAGAAAACCTCGCCATTGTCTCACTGGCGAACACCCAGCTCTACCTCGCCACAGGTGTACCCCATGGCAGTGGGGTTCAAATTGCCATTGCCGTCCCCGATATCGACGCCTTACATCAACGACTTGCCAGCCATCAAGTTTACCTCCCCCACCCCACCGATCAAGGTTGGGCACGCTACCTCAGAATGATCGATCCTGACGGTTATCACCTGATCTTTGTTCAACTCCGTGACAACAGCTAGAGAGCATCTTCATGAAACGCATCCTCCTCACCATTCTCCTCTTCCTGCTCTTACCCTCCTTCCTTGCCCGTGCCCAGGCCCCCCGCCATTTTCTTGTCACCCTCGCTCTCCCCGACCCGCAAGCACGTACGGCCATCCTGCAACAAGGCTACCAACTTTGGGGAGCCACTCTGCAAGACATCACGCTCGTTGTCGATGAACAAGCTCTCATCTCCTTGCAGAAAAAGGGCTATCAAATTCACTCTATCCAACCCCTTGATTTTCCCGCAAATTTTGAAGATTATCACAATTATGCAGAGATGGTGGCGGAGATTACCGCTGTCGCCGCCCAATATCCCGAGATCGTACGCTTGCAAAGTCTCGGGCAATCGCACCAGAACCGGGAAATCTGGGCCCTGCGCATTACAGATCAACCAGATAACGACGAACCTGACGAAAAAGGAATCCTCATCTTTGCCAACACCCACGCCCGCGAACATCTTACCCTGGAACAAGCACTCTTTCTCATCCATGATTTAACCGAAAACTATGGCATCGATGGTGAAGTGACAAACCTGGTCAATCAGCGAGACATCTGGATCATTCCCGACCTCAATCCTGATGGGACTGAGTACGATATTGCTGGCAGTAACTTCCGCTGGTGGCGTAAAAACCGGCGAGACAATGGCAACGGCACCTTCGGCGTCGATCTCAACCGCAATTTTGGCTACAAATGGGGCTGCTGTGGCGGGAGCAGTGGCAGTACCTCCAGCGAGCTTTATCGGGGACCGGCGCCCTTCTCCGAACCTGAAAGCCAGGTCATTCGCGACTTTGCCCTTGCCCATCCCCAGCTCACTTCAAGTATTTCCCTCCACACCTGGGGCGAATTGATACTCTATCCTTACGGCTACACGTACACGAATATTCCCTCCGATATGGACCCCACCGACTACGATATCTTCCGCGCCCTCTCGCGCGGCATTGCCGATCGCAACGGCTATCGGCCCCAACAAGCCAGCGATCTTTACATCACAGATGGCGACTCTGACGATTGGCTTTACGGTGAATTGGGTATCTATGCCATGACCTGGGAACTTTATCCCCGCACATCCAACCCTGGTTTTTACCCCTCTGACAATGTCATTCCTGTGCAGACGGCGCGCAATCGTAGTGCCCTGCACTACACCATTGCCATGGCCGACGATCCGGCCAAGAGCATTGGTGCCGGAGAGGACATGATTCCGCCAGAAATTACTATCACTGCCCCTCTTTCTCCTACCATTCTTTACGCCTATACCCCCCTCACTGTCTCAGTCGCTGTCTCGGATAACGTGGGGGTTACCACCGTAGCCTACTTCCTTGACGGTGAACCGGCAGATGTTGTGACCACGCCCCCCTTCACAACCACACTCACCCTAGGCTTGGGCACCTACCAGCTCAGAGCCCAAGCCTTCGATGCAGCTCACTGGCAGAGCACCACAGACCCCATTACCCTCACCATCCAGGTCGATCCGAACGCCACCCCCACACCAACCGTAACCCCTACCTCCAGTCCTACCCCGACAGCGACGGCCACCCTAACCCCAACCGCCACAGCCACACCCACGCCCTCCACAACGCCGACAATCACCCCCACCCCTACCTTGACCCCTTCACCCACAGTCACACCTACGGCGACACCCACACCACTCATCATCTGTGATGAACTAGTACGCAATGGTGACTTCGAGGCCAAAGAAGTGTGGATTTTTCCTGATACGCCGGCCACAGCCCGCTACAGCAACGAACAGGCCCACCAGGGACTCCGTTCGGCTCGACTGGGGCTACTTCCTGGCGCCCAGATTGATGCTGCTCCCCGGCCACAACAGACCTTGTGGGGCGAGTTGGTACCCCTCGGCGCAGCCTATTCCGCTGTTTACCAAACGATCTCCGTCCCCCTCGACACCTACGCCGTGACCCTCGATTTCTGGTACTATGCTGGCAGCGAAGAGAGCAACAACAATGATTGGCAGCGAGTAATGCTCCTCAAACCAGGTAGCTTCCAAAAAATCAAAGAATTCATTCGTCTGCGTGAAGGAGAAGAAGTTTGGAAGCAGCTCAGTTTTAATCTGACAGCTTATCGCGGCCGCGACGTTGTGCTCTATTTCGAGGTCTACAACGATAGTACGGGGGCCACGGGACGCACCTGGATGTATGTTGACGACGTTCGCGTCCAATCATGCAACGCCCCCTCCCCCACGCCGACGGCTACACCCGTACCAGCTACCGCTACACCCACAGCCTCGCCCACAGCCGGCCCCAGCCCCACTCCTACCCTCACCCCTATTCCTCTTTACTTGCCCCTTTTATTCACAGCACAGTAACACGTAATCGTCCCCAAACAAAGACACTGTATCAATTTAGTCAGCGCGGACCCAAGTGCGACGCACTTCAATCAGCGAAATTTTCCTGCACCACCGCCTAAACGGATACAATCTCGCGCAAAAAAAGTGCTTGACAAGCACCTTTGCACTCGTTACAATCGTTGGTAAAGGGCACGTTCACAAGATCCATCCCCAGAAGTCGGGCCGCTGCTGAGAATGTCGCTTTTTGAACTGACTTTTGGGAGCACGATTAAGTGGGAAAAATAGTCGGTCTACGGTATCCATTTCTCAAGATCATTCGCTTCATAGAGGTGATTATGTCTAAAAAGAAGCAGCATAAGAAAAAGAAAACGCAGTCAAAGACTGTGATTTCTGCGCCTTCTGCCAGGGGTTCTGCACTATCTTCCGATGGAAACCATCCCCCGGAAGCCAAAAGTAAAGTCAAGCGCAAAAAAAAGAAAGGTACTGTTCCCAGCCAGCCCAAGAATAAAAAACTACCCCGAAAGTTTTATGAAAAAGAGCTGGCGCGGCTTCAGGTAGAATTGGTCAAACTCCAGGAGTGGGTCAAGTATAAAGGATTAAAGGTCGTCGTCATTTTTGAAGGGCGGGATGCAGCAGGGAAAGGAGGCGTGATCAAACGGATTACAGAACGGCTGAATCCACGCGTTGCCCGCGTGGTAGCATTGCCATCACCGACGGAGCGGGAGCGCACCCAGTGGTATTTTCAACGTTATGTGCAACATCTGCCAGCAGGGGGTGAAATCGTTCTATTTGATCGGAGTTGGTACAATCGCGCCGGGGTAGAGCGGGTGATGGGATTTTGTACTGATGAAGAATACTGGGAATTCTTACGCTCGGTGCCCTATTTCGAACGTATGCTTGTGCGCTCAGGCATCATTTTGATCAAATACTGGTTCTCGGTAAGTGATGAGGAGCAAGAACGACGTTTTCAGGCACGTATCAATGATCCAGTGCGACGCTGGAAGCTCAGCCCCATGGATTTGAAGTCACGAGCCCGCTGGGTGGAGTATTCCAAGGCTAAGGACGAGATGTTTGCTTACACCGACATCAAGCAAGCCCCCTGGTATGTCGTCCATTCCGATGACAAACGCCGCGCCCGCCTTAATTGTATCAGCCACCTGCTCAGCCTGATTCCCTACGAGGACCTGACGCCAGAACCCATCGAATTGCCTCCGCGCGAAGATAAAGTCAATTACGTGCGTCCGCCCATGGATTACCAGACCTTTGTGCCTGAAATCTATTGAGCTTCAGGTCAGGGTACAGCAGTACAATCGTCGGGGGCAACGTAGAGTAAAGAGCAGATAAGATATGTACCATCATGAAACGAATTACTTTCGTTTCATGGTAACATCGATGCGCCAGGGGCTTGTTGCATCAGCAGCAATACTGTAAGCATCCGCGCTTACTATTTGATAGTCTTTGTGATAAACGACAATGCCGTACTGCTCGCCAGGCGTCAGGAATTTATCCAGGCGATAGCTTCCTTCCTGGTCACTGGTAGCAAAGGCATAAACCAAAGCTTGATCTGGTTTTGCCAGAAATTCAGCCACCGTTATTTCCGGATTGAGCACAAAAACACTGGCATCTGCTATTTTTCGGCTCTTTCTATCCGCGTCGGAAATGGTGCCAATAACCATGACCGCTTCTGCGCCTTTGTTCCAGCTCGGCTCTACGATACTAAATGTGGCTTGTTGTACAATCTGCTCTTCGATCAGTAATTCCAGGCGATATCGTCCCGGCGGTAATCCCCCATCAGCCGTAATGCTGATCCACCAATCCTCAGCAGAAGCATCATCCCAGATGCGCTCTGTATCCAGGGCCAGCTCATCATCCACATACCAACGCCGGCGCCAGCTAACTCCCTTGGCAACATTGTAGACATCGAAAAAGGCATAAATCGTATCGACATCGCTAAAAATGACATCGGCGCCAACAGGTTGGGAAGCATCGTCGATATCTCTGGCAAAAGTGATGGGACCAAAACTTCCCGAGGGTGTTTGTATTCGATCACCAATGATAAAGCCTCCCCGATAAACACTCTCTCCGCCCAACAGCAGTTCCAGTTCATAATAACCCGGTTGCAAGGCTTGCCGGGCATAAATATTCACCCAATCGCTACCACTGGTCCCCTCCTGCCAACGGAAATGATTGCTGGCAATATCCAGGCCTTCACGACGCCAGCGAAAAACAAATTCTGCATCATTTTCGAAGTTTTCGTAATCAAAAACAGCATAGATTGCCTTCACACCGACATCAAAGCGGCTATCCGGATCGATGGCGTTGCCGCTGCGGTCGATAGCAGCAGCAAACTGCACCGATTTTACCTTTGGTGCCACGGGAGACAAGGTTGAAGGCTTAGTATCTTTATCGACCTCGGTGGTTGTAGCCTGATTTTGCGCGGCACGAATGAGGGGCAGGGCCAGATCAACGGGTCGGATCAGGCTGATGCTGCTGGCTGTTTCGACATCGGCAATGCCGGCACTGGGAATACCGATCATACGGCCCTGAGCATCGGTGGCTAAACCGCCGGAATTGCCGCGAGCAATGTCGGCATCAGTCTTAATCCAATCGAGTACGCCATCCCGGTCTTCATCCAGAAAACCGGCAACAATCCCGCGCGTAAACGTGACAGAGCCGCGACCGATGCCCGGAAAGCCAAAGGTATTGATCTCATCACCAATGAGCAGATCATCACTCGTACCCAAAGGTACCGGTATTAGACCCAAGTTTTGGGGTAGCTGAGTTTCATCTTCGGCGAGGAGGCCGTCGATCCGTAATACGGCCAAATCGAGCTGCTGGCTACTCTTGATCACCGAGGCACGGTACTTCCAAACCGGCTCACTGCGTAAATCGGGTGGATTGACGGCAATAAAAACAAGGCCATCGTCATTATAAAGATTGCCCTTATCTATGTCACCCACTACATGGAAATTCGTGAGGATCAGGCCATCAGCACTTAGTACCGTACCGCTGCCCGTACTATAGCTATCCTCTTCCCCTGCCAGAGGTACGGCGATACGGACTGTCGCCAATAAAGCTGTTTTCAGGGCAGGACGATCCAGGGCCTGGGCAGGACGTTGCCACAACAACCATCCTCCCACCAGACCGATAATAGCAATGACAACCAAGAGGTGCTGGCTGAACCGACGATTCATTTCACACCTCCTTCCTGAATTCCCGCCTTTGCAAGGATACGCCTGAATACAGGTAATTCACTCTCCCAGGCCGAGGCCTCGGAGGCGATAGTAAGGACGACAAGTTGGGGCAGGGCCTCGCTTCCTCCGATCCACACAATATCCTGAGCCTGAACAACAACGGGAATGTCGAGAGTGCCTAGCTGGAAAGAGGGGTCGGCGACGTAGGCATAGGTGAAAACCATTGCCCGGCTGCCATTCGGGGCTGTCGCCGAAGTTACCGAGAGATTACGAAACTTATCCAATGTTTCCTGGCGGTAAAGGGGCCAACTCACGTTGAGTATATCGAGTGTTTCTCCGGGGCGAAGGTCGCGGGTATAGATTTGCAGGCGTGTTTTGAAACTGCTGCTACTTTGCGGATCGCTGGCCTGCCATAAAACATTCTCCGGAGTCGTACTCACCCACGATGCGGGATAGATGATGTCGGGTAATCCACCCCCCAATCGTGCTGTGTGCGTGGCATTCTCTGCTACCCACTTCAGTCCCCAGGCGCCGGCTAACGCCAAAATGACAAGTAAAAGGATCATGAGCGTATTTCGCCGTTCCTCCCATTCGCTGGGCGGGGGACTGGTGACACTGGGGGAGTGGAGGGTACTGATCAGATCTGGCATTTATTGTTCCTCCTCGCCGGTCTCAGCCCCTTCATCCTCTGCCGCAGGACTATGCCGTAGCTCATGCATGAGTGCTTCCCAACTTGCCTTGACGTCGGCCAAGACTTCATCTTTGTTGGGAAATACTTCCTCTGTGTCTGCAAAGAGGGGCATTTCATCGTCTGGACTATCGTCTCCAACCACAACGATGGGGGGTTGAGGAGGGAGGGGGGGCGGAGATGGAGGCAGTTCCTCACGCGTAGTACTTGGTGGTGGGGGTGGAGGTTGAGGAATGGAAGGCTCAGGAGAAGGGGGAGGGGTCGTTTCTTGCGGAAGCGCAGAGTCTGTGAGGTCGGGCAAGGGGGTAAAGGGCACGGGTTTAGCCCTGCCGACACGCAGAGTCTCCTCATTGGCGCGCTGAATGAGCCAAAAAAGCATCACAAGCGTAAATGCAGCGAGAATAGTTGCCAAAAATAATCCGTTGAGAGGGGTGGACTGTAGTCCCTGACTGGTGACGCGATCTTCGAGAAAAAAGAATATGCCATTGAGCGTAGCACTTAGCATAAAGCCAAAGGGGAGATAATAAAATGGTGTTTTCTCAAACCGTGTCTGCCCCAGACAATATCCCAAAATACCGGCAAAACTAGCATAGGCCAAGGCATTGACAACCATGCGTATCGAGCCTACGCCCAAATCAACACCACCGTGTTGAAAGATATAAGCAAAATTAAGGACAGTGGCTACGCCCAATCCTGCGGCTGTTCCGTAGATCACGCCGTCAACCCGTTCATCAAATTCGGGGTTAAAATAAATTCCGTAGCGTAGGGTGAGATATACGACAAAGGTGTGGATGACCCCTATGAGTAAAATACCACCAAATAGATGTGTCCACCACTGATTGTAGAGCCACTGGTCGACATCGAACAAAGTACGCAAAAACGGTTGGGAAATCCCTGCAGTCAACAATCCGGCAATAATGAATATTTCGAGGACTTTGCGCTTAGGTTCCGGTTCAAGCCGGTCGAATTGATAAAAGAACAAGAGCCAGAGAATGGCGGGGACTAAACTCAGCACCAGACCCAACCCGATCAGTTGCCAATCAGCCAAATGATTTTCGCTATCAAATGGGAGCACATTGAACAGTACTACAAAAATGGCTAGACCGATCAACTCGAGGGCGCCGGCAAGCCATAGGCCGCGACGGTTCCTTGTCACGCGCTCGATATCGCGGACGACGCCACCCACCAGCGTTTCTGTAGCATTGGGCAATGTTGGCATAAGTGCTCTCCTGAAAATACACAAAGGATGCCCTAAGGGCACGTATTCAGTATACACTAAAATAGCCCGGCCAAGCCACCTGATGAAGGGGGAGGATGGCGGTGGTACATCGCACCCTTACCCGGTAAAAAACCTGCAGCGAAGTCAATGCCGGCGTTAATTGGGACACTGTATCAGTTTAGCCGGCGCGGACCAAGTGCGACGCACTTTAATCAGCTAAATTTTCCTGCACCACCGACTAAACGGATACAGTCTCGTTAATTGGAAGCTTGCATCTTGAACAAACCGGGTATCTGCGATTAGGATAAGAGTATCCTCAATGCTCGGCTGAGTACCAGGAATCCTGGAGGCCCGTAAGGTTTGTTATAAGAGCCCCCTGATAATCCCCCGGATTTTCTCGTACTCAGACATAGAAGGCTACCTTTTGGAGAGCCCTGAGGAACACTTGATCGGCTGACCCATTATTCTCCATGGAGTATGAAAACCAATGACACCCTTACAGATCGGCGATACTGCCCCTGATTTCGAAGCACTCACAGATAGCGGTGAGCGCATTAAGTTATCTGATTTTCGGGGTAAACGCATCGTTTTGTATTTTTACCCTAAAGATAATACCAGTGGTTGTACGAAGCAGGCATGCGGCTTTCGTGACAATTACCCAGTCATCGAAGAAAAGAATGCCGTAGTCTTAGGCGTGAGTCCGGATGGCATATCTTCACATCAGAAATTTAAGAGCAAGTATGATCTTCCTTTCACCCTTCTCGTGGACGAGGATCATAGCATTGCAGAAAAGTATGGTGTGTGGGGTGAGAAAAAAATGTACGGGCGAACGTATATGGGCATCATTCGTAGCCATTTCATAATTGATGAAGAAGGACGGATCGCTGATGTGCAATATAAAGTAAGTCCTACTAAAAGTGTGGAGCGCGCCCTCCAAGCATTGACATAGTCTTTTAGACAAGGTTGCGCATTTGGTGTTCAAGTTAGTGATCTTGATCATGGTAATATATCTGAAGTATGTGGTAAGCTTTACAGGCTTATTGGCTACTGCTTCTGAACACTGATTATTTCAGGATATATTCACAGCATTTCGACATTATTCCAGGAGTCATTGTCTCATGCGTATTCCGGTCGACACAGGAGCCTATGGAGAGTACCTGCATTATGGTGCACCACTTACTTTAGTAACTGTGCGTGGAAAAAACGACGAATTAGATGTTTCCACCAATGCCTCGCTCACGCCTTTACCCGGTGACATACCCCGTTTGGTCATCGGTATTCTTCGAGTCAACTATACCAACCAGTTACTGGCAGAAAGTGGTGAATTTGTTGTCAACGTCATGACTGAGGATATGCGTGCTATTGCGCTTCAGTGTGGCACGACTTCCGGCCATGATGTCGATAAATTTGCTTTGTGCGATCTCCACACCCTGCCGGCCCAGCATGTACGAGCTCCGATTATTGCTGAATGTCCTTTGCATATCGAATGTCGGGTGGAAGATGTCTTGCATTTATCTGATCTAGACTTGTGGGTGGCAGAAATTCTTGCGATGGGCGTGGATGAAGTGTGGGCCAATGGTCGTGCCGGAATCAATTTAGCGCGCTATCGCCCGTTGATTTATGCCTTTGGCCACACCTTTGCCCGTGGCGAGCAAATCGGTCTGGGCGGTCTGTAGCGCCTTCTCACTGAGCACACCGATCTTGTCTATTTCGTTTACACATAGCCAGCAATCCTCATGGAATGAAGAGGAATGGGACAATTTTGTCAACTCTCATCCTCGCGCACACCCTTTGCAGTTACACGGCTGGGGCCGGCTGAAGCGCCAGTGGGGGTGGGAGGATGTAAGGATGGGGATGAAGAAGGGGGATAAGTGGCTGGCTGGGGCGCAAATTCTATTTCGTCCGCTCCCCCATCTTTTGCTAATGCCCTTTCGCCTGGCCTATATTCCCAAAGGCCCTTTAGTAGACTGGTCCGATCCGCAGCTTACGACGATTTTTCTGCAAAATGTGCATCAATTGTGTCGCAAGAAACACGCCATCCTGCTACGTATCGAGCCGGAATTAGCAGAACACGAAGTTCACCCCACCCTCTTCTCTGATCTCAAATTCCAGGCTAGTCGCATGACGGTACAACCCCGTACCACGCTTTGGCTCGATATTGGCGACAATGAGGATGCCATCCTGGCCAACATGAAGCAGAAATGGCGGTACAATATCCGTCTTTCCGCACGTAAAGGCGTTCAGGTGAGACAAGGCCA
The DNA here is from genome assembly GCA_013152695.1 of Chloroflexota bacterium. The sequence continues at coordinate 15,999 of JAADFV010000398.1, forward strand.
GGCGGAGGATCTGCCTTTATTTGGGGACTTGATACAACAGACCGCCACTCGTAATCAGTTTGGAGTGCATCCTCCTGCTTACTACCAGCAATTCTGGCAGATCTTTGCCCCCCAAGATCGTGCCGCATTGTTGATCGCAGAACATGAAGATGTACCGTTGGCAGCCATCATGGTGGTGCAACTGGCAGGAAAAGCCTATTATTTTTA
>JAADFV010000398.1:16309-20849 GCA_013152695.1 Chloroflexota bacterium
CGCTATGATTTATGGGGCATTCCCGATGAAGTCGGCCTGGACCCAGCAGCAGAACCCCCCAAGCCAGCAACAGGACTATGGGGAGTTTGGCGTTTCAAGCAAGGTTTTGGTGGGGAAATTGTCCGGTATGTGGGAGCGTGGGACCATTTTTATATTCCGGGCCTTGGACGCGGAGCGCGTTACCTGGGTTTTTCCTGAGAATAAACGGGGTTGGTAAGCGGTAAGGTGGCTGTCGTCTTGTTGAACTAATACAACAAAAGCACTATAATGACCCCAACGTCGCCGCATGGCACTGCGACTATTATTTTGATTGTTTCAACTACTTTCCATAAGGACACAAGAACCCATGATTTCAATTCTTTCTGCCCTGCTACCCTTTCTACTCGTCGCACTCGCCATCCTTTCTTCCGCCGCGATCAAGATTGTTCAGGAGTACGAACGAGGTGTCGTTTTCCGCCTGGGACGCTTTGCCGGTATCCGGGGGCCAGGCCTGATCTTGCTTATTCCCTTCGTCGAGCGCATGTCGAAAGTGGATTTACGCGTTGTTACCCTGGATGTGCCTTCGCAAGAAGCCATCACCAAAGATAATGTCACGGTCAGAGTGAATGCAGTCGTGTATTTCCAGGTCATCGATCCTGATAGAGCCGTAATCAATGTCGAAGATTTTCGCCGTGCTACTGCCCAGATTGCGCAGACGACTTTACGTTCGGTCATGGGTCAACATGAACTCGACGATTTACTTTCCCGGCGAGAGCGTATCAATCAAGAATTACAACGCATTATCGATCTTGCTACCGAACCCTGGGGTATCAAGGTAGCGGTCGTCGAGGTCAAAGATGTCGAGCTGCCTTCAACAATGCAGCGAGCCATGGCCCGTCAGGCTGAAGCCGAACGCGAACGACGTGCCAAGATCATCCATGCCGAAGGTGAATATTCGGCCTCGCAACAGCTTGCTGAAGCGGCAAAGGTCATGGCCAAATCTCCCGGCGCTATTCAGCTACGTTATCTGCAGACGCTGACTGAGATCGCCGTCGAACAAAACTCCACCATCATCTTCCCCTTACCTTTAGAATTCCTCCGTTCATTCCAAAGCTTGCTGCCGGGCGTCGATAACGAGCAATAAACAGTTTGACCTGGCGGGTGAAGGGAACTTCTTGCTCTGTGGGCACCCTTCACCCCTGAAAGAACTTCCCCACCCTGTTGTGCCCGATAATCGGCGGGATCTTGGCCCTCCCTTTTCGTAAATAGGAGCAGTTTGAGGATGTCTGACTGGCGTCACTCTCTCCCCGCCATACTTGCTACCTCCCTTTTCTGGGTCAGTCTTTTCGGCTTGTACCTGCTGTTCAACAAACGCCACCCCCCAGCGCAAGCTATTCAAATTATTCCACCAACCATACAAACTCTCTCCCAAGAGCCAACAGCTACTCCAGCGCCGCTACGTGTTTACGTCAGCGGCGCTGTGGTTTCAGCAGGAGTCTACAGGCTCCCCCCCGATAGTCTCGTAGAAGATGCCATCAGCGAAGCAGGGGGACACACGACAGATGCAGATTTGCTTGCAATCAATCTTGCCCATCCTTTAAGTGATGGTGAACAAATCGTCGTACCCAGGCAGGGAGAACAACCTTCTACCTCATCCTGTTCCAACGTCACATCCGCTTCAACCTCGCCTAAACGTGAACAAGATAAGTCTATTCCTCTGAATTCTATCGACCTCAATAGAGCAACGGCCGAAGCTCTTGAAACCCTCCCTGGAATCGGACCCAAAACCGCCCAGCAAATTATCGATAATCGCCCTTACAGTCGTGTCGAGGATTTATTAAGGGTAAAAGGTATTGGTGAAAAGACCTTGGCAAAACTTCGCCCCTACGTCAAGGTAGAATAAGTCCCACATCGTGTAGTCATCTTGGAAAAAACCTGTACAAAAGCAAAAATCCAGAAGTGCGAACACTTCTGGATTTTCACTATTATCCCCTCCCCCGGGGATATCGAAATAAACAATCAAAGTATAAAGTGCTGGGATAGATAGTGATGTAGAGTATCTTACATTAAGCTTACAATTTCAACAATGCCCAAACGAAGCCAATGCATAGTCAGTCTTTCTGCAAGGATAGAGCGACGACAAAACGTAGGACTGTGATCCTGACACACACTAAGGACTTGAGGAGGGGTTTCTGGCTATTCTTTGGGTAATATCTGTCACGGAATTCGCCCTCGCTTATCCTGAAGGGTTAAGTGGCGAGTTCGCGTAGTGTAGTTAGATTCATCACGTCCTCCCGCATATCCTTACCTTTTGGTGTTTCCAAAATCATAGGTATTTCTTGAAAACGAGGATCGGTTACCAGCAAGCGAAAACCCTCCAGGCCAATACACCCTTCCCCAATGTGAGTATGCCGATCTTTGCGACTACCCAGCTCATGCTGGCTGTCATTAAGATGAAAACAGGTTAGCAAGGGCAAGCCGATATGCCGGGAAAATGCCTCCATGGTGGCTTCGTAGGCAGCCGGTGTGCGTAAATCATAACCAGCAGCAAAAACATGGCAAGTGTCGAAACAGAAAGAGACACGCTGCTTCATCTCAGTTTTTTGACGAATAGCTGCCAACTGTTCGAAACGATATCCCAGGTGATTGCCGGTACCGGCCGTGGTTTCCAAGAGTGTCAAAGTGCGAAAGCCGGCGGTACGGCGATGGCATTGATCTAATGCGGCGGCAATACGCTCGATCCCGGCCCTTTCTCCCATCCCCTTATGGGATCCGGGATGAAGAACCACGCCCAGGAGCCCCAGGGCTTCAGCGCGCTGTAATTCATCGATAAAAGTCTCGATCGATTTTTGCCAGAGTTGCGGATCGGGTGAAGCCAGATTGATCAGATAGGAGGCATGGGAGATAATAGGATAAATATCCACCTGCTTTACCAGCTCTTGCCAACGTTCGATTTCGCTGATACTCAGAGGCTTTGCCTGCCAGCGGTTGTTATTGCGCGTAAATATCTGCATCGTTTCGCAGTGGATGCTTTGGGCACGAACCAGAGCACTGCTGACTCCTCCCGCCGTACTTACGTGGGCGCCAAATCTCGGAATTGTTCTCTCTTTTTTATGAGTGTCCATGGTTATACTCTACCGCATCTTCAGCCTCGAATCCAAAGATCGGAAATCAGAGTGTAACGGTCTTGGTTTCGTAGGGAAGACGGCCGGGTAGCGTCTAGATTTTTTACAGTAATTGTGTCACAATAGCATTAAGGCGTTGCTATAACGCCGGTTTTCTACGCCGTTCTTGTATTTTTCACCTAATCTGCCGGGGATGTCATGAAAAAACGAATTGTATTCTCAGCCCTGTTTCTGCTGCTCACTTCTAGTCTACTGTTGCTGCTGTCCTCTTGTAATCAGGAGCAGCCAGTCACACCAACACCAGAAGTTTCTCCGACTTCGATTCCAGCTACGGTGATGCCATCAGCACCGACAGTGTCACCTGCCATGGCCGTGGCGACGGTACCACCCCTGGCACCCAAGGTTGTGTCCATGATTCCGGCCCGGGGTGAAGAGTTGGCTCCGGATCAGCCTCTGGAAATCCGTTTCGATCAAGAAATCGATTCTGCGGACTTGGCCTTCGATCCACCGTTGCCTGGACGTATGGAGGTAAAAGGAAAGGTAGTGCAGTATGTGCCTGCAGTTTATGAGCGCGGTAAGCGTTATGTACTGCAATTAACGGCTAGAGCACACAATTTGCAGACTGGTCCCTTGCGTTTTCATATTCAGACACAAGGTTATTTGCAGGTGACCGCCACAACGCCCACTGATGGTGCCGTAGATGTCAGCATCGACAGTTCTATCACCGTGGCGTTTAATCGCCCGGTGACACCTTTAGGCATCGCCGGAGATGATCCGGATTTGCCGCAACCACTTGTTTTCGAACCAACGGTGGTGGGCAAAGGTGTATGGCTGAATCCCAGTATCTACATTTTTTACCCCGATGAACCTCTGGCAGGTGGGGTCAGCTACGCAGTAACAGTGGCCGATCTACGTGATATTAGTGGTAGCACCTTGGAGGCCCCCTATACCTTCCATTTCACAACAGCCCCCCCCTCTGTCATCAATGTCCAGCCCAGCGGCGATTTGGTGCCTCCCACAACGACAATTACGGTCACTTTTAGCCAACCGATGGATGCGAGTGCTACCGCGGCCGCGTTTAAAGTCACAGCAGAAAAGACTTTGGTTGCAGGTGAAATCGGTTGGGCCGAGAAGGGACGCCAGCTCATATTCGTTCCGGCAAAAGCGCTACCGATGGGAGCAGAAGTGCAGGTTAGCGTATCCAAGCAGGCAAAATCGGTGTCAGGAACACCCATACGTTCTCCTCGCTCCTGGAAATTCTCAGTAGCCCCCTATCCTGCCGTCCGTTTTACAATACCGCGGGACGGAGCTGATTATGTAGCATTGGACGAGGCAGTCTCCATTCATTTTACGGCTCCCGTTCTTGAGGAAACATTACATCTCGAGATCAGTCCCCCCATCAGCGCCACCCAGGTCTATAGCTGGTACAGCACTTA
>JAADFV010000399.1 GCA_013152695.1 Chloroflexota bacterium
CCAGCGTGACGACCATGTTGTCTGTCACAGTGAGTGGTTTTTCGCTCATGGGTCAATTCCTGCTTCAAAAATAGGACGCTGATGACGCAGATCGAAGGGATGACGCTGATCAGAAAGGTAGAAATCTGCGTGTATCAGCGTTATCGGCGTCCTGTTTTCATTGGTGTCGGTGCCAGCTGGCTCACCGTCGGACTGTGGGGAATATGGTCAGTCGGAGCCGCTCAGGGGTGCCAGTAAGCCCTCGCTTCAGGCAAAAAGAGGGAGAGATCATGTTTCCGCGGGTGCAGAGAACATCTTGCGTAGCATCTCCGCCTTATCGGGCTCGGCCAGAGCCATGACAATGTCGCCTGCTTCCAGGACATCGTTACCATGAAGCAAATGTCGCCGGGAGCCGTGACGACGAGTAGTTAAGAGTACATCTTCAGGGAGATTCAGCTCAGAAACGCGCTTGCCGGCCACAGCAGAGTTGGGGGCAACTTGCAGTTCTAAGAACTCGACCCCTGAGCTGGCGCTGGTGCGCTGCTGGATGGCCCGGTCGTATATCTCTTGACGATGAATGATGCCGATGCGATAAGCACGAATCACAGCCTGCCGCCGGATCACACCCAGAAGTTTGGAAGGATCATCGGGATCGACTACGGGTAAACGGCCGATATCGCGGGCAGCCATCCGCTGCAGGGCAGCGCCGATGGTTTCTCCGGGCCGGGCGGTAAGAAAGGTTTTGGTCATGCAGGCAGAAACGGGAATATCTTCCCAGGATGGTCGTGTGGTTTTTGCCCGTACAAGATCTTGCAAGGTAATAATCCCCACCAACCGTTCTTGTTCGTCTAACACCATAGCCCCATGGTGATGGGTCTCGTCGAAATACTCCTGGAGAGCCCGCAGGGAAAGATCGGCTGAGACGACGGGCGGATCAGTGTCCATGATCTCTTCCACGAGAACGTGATCGAGAACATCAACATCACGACCAAAACGGAGCCTCAATCCCCGGCGCGCCAGCTTCAACGTGTAGATAGATTCGGGGAAGTGGTGATGTGCAACGACAACGGAAATGATGGAGACGATCATCAAGGGTAAAATAACTTGATAATCATTACTCATTTCAAAGGCAATAAGCATGGCGGTCAGAGGCGCCCGCGCTGCACCTACGAATACGCCTGCCATACCGGCGAGAGCATACGCACCGGGGTTGATGGCGAGAGTGGGGAAAAGATGATTGACGATAATACCGAACAGCCCCCCCAACATCGCTCCCATGAACAAGGAAGGCGCAAATACACCACCCGAGTTACCGGAGCCCAGGGTCAAAGCCGTTGCCAGCATTTTCAACACAATCAAACTCACCAATAATATCCAGGGAAGAGGCCCCACGAGGGCCGCTTCGATTGTCTCAAAGCCGGCACCGAAGATATGAGGAAGATTATTGATCAAAGGCCAGCCAATTTTAGCCAGCTCGGGATCGACACCAACAAGTTTGAAAAAGGGAGGAACCGCCACACCTAACAAACCTAAAAAGACAGCACCGACAGCGGGTTTGAGCCACAGAGGCGCCCCTTTCCAATTATCGAAGAGATCTTCAGTGGCATATAATGTCCGAATAAAAGCAATACCGATATAGGCCGTCAAAAAACCAAGAACTGCGTAAAAAACCAATTCGATGGGGTTATTGAGGGCATAGCCAGGAACTTGAAACGCCGGTTCGGACCCCAAAAAGATACGGCTAACCACACTGGCCGTAACAGCAGAAATGACGACGTTACTCAAAAGACTGATACCCAGATCACCGACCAGGACTTCGATGGCAAAAGCTACGCCGGCAATGGGAGCATTAAAAGTGGCGGCAATACCGGCGGCAGCACCGCAGGCGACAAGGTTGCTGATACGCTCGTCCGACATTCGCATGAGCTGCCCCATCATCGAGCCAAAAGTAGAACCGACCTGGACGATAGGCCCTTCACGACCGGCGGAACCTCCTGTGCCAATACACACAGAGGAAGCGATAACCTTGGCAACGGCTACACGTGGGCGAATGCGCCCTCCCCGCAGCACCAGTGCCTGCATCACTTCTGGTACACCATGACCTTTGGCCTCCTGGGCAAAGTAGGCGATGATGGGCCCGCTAATAAGACTACCCAGCACGGGAATGATCAATAACCACCACCGTCCCAAAGCAGGGACAGCTTCGGGGATACTTCCAAAGCTAAAGACGGTAATCCAACCAATAAGTTTAATGAATAATACCGCGGCCAGCCCTGTGATTAAACCAATGAGAATAGCAACAATTAAAAGTAGGGTTGTTTCGGATGGTTGGTAGCGATCAACAATACGACTGATGTAACGTGACAGACGACGCATACGCGTTGCCTGAAGTGGCGCTGTTGTTACCATGGTAATAATAAATAAATACTCCTATGGGGTGCTAACGTTCTTTCCTCAGAATGAATTCAAAAGCTATTCATTCTAGCACCAAACGAAACTGAAATAGAAACTTGGATGAGAGTTATTTCATCAGGCTTGCCATTTCCCTCATCTTCTCATCACGCCTTAGTGATTCGTTAAGCTTTAACCTAAATCCATTCAAACAAGTTATGGGGCGGGAGCATCTTTCTCCTGGCATGAAGCAAAGGGAGCTACCGCTCATGGCACCAGAATATGCCTCGCGGCAGGCGCATCTTCATATCTGTTCTCCGCCTTAATATTGCAAAACAGGCCGATCGAAGCGAACGACACTGTATCGATGAAAATCGGTAACAGCGACGCTGCGGGTTATCAGGCCCGTGAAACGTGACGAGTTGTCTCATGAAACTGTAGACCAGGAAACCGATAAACCCGTAAACCAGGGCGCCAAGTCCCGGTTTTCTGGTTTCCCAGTTTACAAAAGGAGCCGCCTCCCTTTTTCCTTTTTCCCTTGTCACCTTGTTCCTTTTTTCTGATCAGCGTCATCAGCATTCTATTTTCGAAACAGGCCGATCGAAGCGAACGACACTGTATCCATTTAGTCGGCGCGGACCAAGTGCGTCGCACCTCGGCAGGTGCGACGCACTTTAACAGCGAATTTTCATGCACCACCGACTAAACGGATACAGTCTCGAAACGAACATGCGTTCTTGACAGAGAACACCTCTGGCAGTATACTAAATCAACTTGTTCAACGGGTGGCATTCAACCATCTCGGGGTCTATTATTTACACTTTTTCCATCCAAAGGAAGGTAAAAATGTTCCAAAAAACCATCATTGTCGGCAATCTTGGCAGAGATCCAGAAATGCGCTATACGCCCAGTGGCGTGCCTGTCACCACCTTTTCGGTGGCCGTCAACCGGCGCTGGACCGATCAACAAGGCCAACCCCAGGAAAAAACAACCTGGTTTCGTGTGACAGCCTGGCGCAAATTAGCCGAGCTGTGTAATCAGTATCTGAGCAAAGGCAGACAGGTTCTGGTGGAAGGTGACATCGATGCCAGCGCCTGGTTAGCCCAGGATGGCCAGCCACGAGCATCGCTGGAGCTGACGGCGCGCACGGTTCGCTTTTTGGGTGGTACGACGGGTGAGGGCTATGCCCCGGATAGCCTACACGAAGGCCCTGCGATGGAAGAAGGAGATATTCCCTTCTAATTTCGGAGGAGAAAGAGCTTAGCGCCTGGTAAAAAAGGATGCTAGGGATCAAAAAATCGATAAAAAGGCTGTTGGAAGATGTCCAGCAGCCTTTTTTGCTGGTTGGAGCTGTCATGAGTGGCTACACGCCACAGATCGAGAAAAATGGAGGGCGGGGAAGGGGAGAAAGCGAGAAGTGTGAAGCCATCAAGAGGCCCCTGAGTGTATCAAACGCAAAACATTCATGAAGATGAAGCATTAGCGAAGAATGATCCTCCCAAAAGCATCGGATGATGAACGACAAGGTTCGCGAACTGACGACCGAGGACTATCGACT
>JAADFV010000400.1 GCA_013152695.1 Chloroflexota bacterium
TCGGCTCGGACGTGTGTAGCCCACCGCAATAGAAAACATCGCATGAAGTGTGACTGTTTGGGCTCAGCCACCCGGGCAGGACGCATTTCAGCACCCAATACCACGGGGGTGGAGTTCCTGCTCCATCCCCGTGCCGCCATGGAGAGATTCACATGACAGCAGGTGCATCTGCGCAACAGGTTCATAAGAGAGGGGCTGCCAGGAAATCACTGGGGGCCCGGATCTGGCGTGCCCGATATCTCTATCTCTTCTTGCTTCCCTCATTCGCATTTCTCATTATCTTTGTCTACTGGCCTGCCATTCTGGCATTTTATCGTTCCTTTTTCATTTACGATGGCTACAGCATCAACCGCTTCGTTGGGCTCAACCAATACAAATTTATCTTAGCAGATCCTGAATTCCATATTTCCCTGAAAAACATGGCCATCTTTCTGGCCTTCGAACTCTCCTTGCCGCTATTTGGGCCCATCATTGCCGCCGAAGCGATCTACAATTTGCACAATCGCCGGCATCAGGCCTTCTGGCGTTTCATGCTGATCGTACCGGCGATCATCCCCAGCCTGGTGCTCCTCCTGATCTGGCAATACATCTACCATCCGATCGGCGGTGCTGGCAATATCCTCATGAAAGGTTTGGGGCTACCCACGCAAACCTGGCTGGCCGACCCGGCCCTGGTCAAGCCGGCTCTGATGTTTACGGGCGTTCCCTGGGTCGGTGGTGTGTGGATGCTGGTCTATCTGGCCGGGTTGTTGGGCATCCCCACTGAGGTGATCGATGCCTCCATCGTCGACGGAGCCTCTCGCTTGCGACGCTTCTTTTCCATTGATTTGCCTTTACTTTGGGGGCAAATCAAGTTGACGATGATTTTGATGATCATTTACCAGATTCAGGGATTCTTCGGCATTCTCGTCCTTACCGATGGCGGACCCGTCAACGCCAGCCTCGTGCCCGGCTTGTACCTCTATCACCAGGCATTTGGCGCCAGGGCCAGCGAGGGCGCCAAAGATTACGGTAAAGCCAGCGCCGTCGGCGTCATCCTCTTTTTGGTGATTCTGATCCTGAGTGTGCTATTGGAACGGTATAAACGAAGTGACGAAAAGGGCTTTACTCAATGAGCTGAGGGAAAACTGATATGAGCATACTACCCACCTGGAAACAACTGCGTACCGATTGGATGCAGTATCTCTTTTTGGTCGTCGTTACAATCATCACCTTTGCGCCGCTGATTCTGATGTTGAATATCTCAACCAAGAACTCAGCCCAGTTTGCCGTCAATCCCCTCGGTATCACCCGTCCCTTCCATTTGGATACCAACTACGGCTTTGCCCTCAAAATCATCTGGCGACCGGCCCTCAACACCGTCTTTGTCGCCGTTACCTCCATCACCGTCAGTATCTTCCTCTCTTCCCTGGCGGCCTACATCTTCGCCGTGTTCGACTTCCCCGGCCGAGATGTGCTCTTTTGGGGATTGACCATCTTGCTGATGGTACCCGCGATCCTCACTCTGGTGCCGCGCTATTTGATCATCGTCGATCTCAAGCTGATCAATTCGTACTGGGCCCTGATTTTGCCTTACATTGCCCAGAGACAGGTGTTCAACATCTTCGTCATGCGCACCTTTTTCCGGAGCCTGCCCAAAGAAGTCCTGGAATCGGCGCGCATCGAAGGCGCCGGCAATTTCCGCATCTATTGGAGCATGGTTCTGCCCATGTCGAAACCTATCATCGCCACCCTTTCCTTACTGGGCCTCCTCGTCCTCTGGAACGACTTCGTCTGGCCCCTGGTGACGCTGGATAATCCCGAACTCCGTACCCTCACCCTGGCCCTCTATCAACTGGCATCGTCGGGCGGCGCCCAATGGGGTATCATGATGGCTGGATATGTCCTGGCCAGCCTGCCCTTATTGATTCTCTTCATCATCTTCACCAAGCCATTCATCGAAGGCATGACATCTGGGGCCATCAAATTGTAACGGTACCACGAGGAAAACATTCATCATGGAAACTCACCCGGAAAAGGCGGAACGACAGGCATTGCTGCGTGGTGTCTATGGCACCTGGGGGCGCCTGATCAAAGGAGAAGATGGTCGTCTGGATAGCAGGCGGCAGATTGAAGCGCTGCGCGCCCTTCGCATTTCCACCTTCAACTACTTCATCTTTCACGATGAATATGACTGGGAGGATTGTCAGCGTTTCTTGCCGCTGGCAGCAGAAGCCGGCCTGAAGGTCTGGGTGACCGTACTGTCGCCCTGGCAGGGAAAACGCACAGGCACTCCCTTCGGCCCCGAGTACCAGGGATGCTCATATCCCTTTGGCACGGATTATCTGGCCTGGTGTGACGCCCTCGGCCAATTGGCAGCCCGCCACCCCAATCTGACCTGTTTTAGCATCGATGATTTTGATCGCAAGGAAAACTTTCAGATTCTCACGCCCGCCTACATGGCAGAGATGATGAAAGCCTTGCGCCAAAGTCGCAGCGATGTCGCTTTTTGTCCCACCATCTACGGGATCACACCCTCGTTGCTGGGAGACTATCTCGATTTTATCGATGGAGTCATGTTGTGGTGGGCCAATCTCGACACGCGCTTGGGGATGAAGGAGTGGCTGTGGGCCAATAAGACGATTATTGCCGGTCGTTTTCCCGTCATTGCCGGCGTCTATGCCCGCTCCACCACCTGGCATCCTACCCCGCCAACCTTGAAGACGTTCAAAGGTTGTTGTCTGCGCACCGCCCGTGCAGGCGCAGATGGCGTCATGCTCTTTCGTCCAGACCTGGCCGCAGGAAAAGCCGATCCCATCGTTGCTTATTTGCTGGAGGAAGCGCAGGAGAGCGAAACAAGGTGATGGATTTCAGACGCCCTTTACGCGTGCCCGATAACGTTCCCTTGCGCATGGCCGATCCACCCCTGGCGCGGGCAGGTGAGCGCGGCCGTTGGCGGCTGCAATTCGAGATAGAAACAAAGGTTGGGGGAGGAGTGCTGGTTGGGATCCAGTTTCATGGAGGACGTTACAATAAATTGGTGTGGCCGCGTTTGCAAAGCCATGATCCCCTGGCTCTGGGTCACGTTTCCTGCCGAATCGGCGAGGAGCAATTCCCTCTGCAACCGGCGCAATATGATCCGGGAAGTTTCTATTTTCGGGCGCCCTCAGCAGGTATCCCCCCGGGGGCTACCGTCGAGGTCTTTCTGGGTGGAGAGATGGGGACGGTAGCACCTGAATACGCCCTGGAAAATAAGTTTTTTCTGCTATTTCTTCCTGACCCCACACCCCCGGCCAAAATCCCAGGCCTTCGGCAGGATCCCCGCCGTCAGGTGCTGGCGGCTTGCCTTATGCACATCACCGGCAGCAAGAAGCACCATCTCCGCATCATTGCCCCTTCCTTCGTCACGGCCGGCGAACCCCTGCGGCTCCTGGTACGCCCCGAGGATCAATGGGGAAATGTCGCCTG
>JAADFV010000401.1:0-4964 GCA_013152695.1 Chloroflexota bacterium
GGCCATCACCCGGACTGAACCCAAATTCTCGAGGTGTACTCCCCCCTTGATCAAAACACCCTTTCGCGCGGCCTGGGCGATACCAGCCAGGACCGTCGCCGGTGTGCCAATAGCCAGGGCACAGGGCGAAGCTGCTACCAGCAAGAGCATACCTCGATAGAAGCTCTCCTGCCAGGGTATCCAGCCGAGTAAGGGGGGGACAATGATGAAAGCAACCACGAACAAGAGGACGGCAGGGACAAACCAGGTAGTGAATCGCTCTGTAAAGCGTTGCGTTGGGCTTTGCTGGCTCTGGGCCTCCGCTACCATTTGCATGACCCGGCTCAACGTGTTGTCCTTGGCCAAACGCGTAACTTCGACTTCTAAGGCTGCATCCTGATTGATCGTACCGGCAAAAACGTCATCACCCGCCTTTTTAGCAACGGGTGCACTTTCACCGGTAATGGGACTTTGATCAACAGAACTCTCTCCCCTGAGAACCCGGCCATCTACAGGCACCCGGTCGCCCGGTCTCACCACGACGACATCACCAATCCCTACAAGCTCCACCGGCATTTCGACAATTTGCCCATTTTTCTTCACTTGCGCTGTATCGGGCATCAACTCGCCCAAGGCATTGACCGCGTCGCGGGCTCGATCCAAGGCATAATGCTCACCGGCATGTCCTAAACTAAAGAGGAACAGCAGAAAAGCGCCTTCGGGCCATTCGCCGAGAATGCCGGCACCGGCTGCAGCGGCCAACATCAACACATCGGTATCGAAACGGCCCTTGAGGAGGCCAGGAATTGCATGGGTAGCAATATCGTAGCCACCGGCGAGATAAGAAAGCAGATAGAAAACAAGTGCAATGGTCGGACTGAGATTGAAAAATGTCTCACCCAACCAGCCGGTTAAAAAGAATACCCCGGCCAATGTCACCAAAATCAAAACCCAGCGATCCTGCATCCAATGAGGTAGAAATGCAGGAGCACTGCCATGATCGTGTTCTTCGTGCTCCTCCCCGGCGGTGGTAGAAAGAGGCTCGTAACCACGCTGGTGGATGGTGTGGATGATGGTGTCAAGGGAGAGTCGTTCACTGTCATAAGCGACGAAGGCTATGCCAGCAGCATAATTAACGTGGGCGTGCAACATCCCCGGCAATGTTTCCAATACGCGGGTCAGGCTCAGGGCGGCGTCGGCCGCGGGGATGCTTTCGAGGGGAATAGATTCATGACGGTAGCGGCGAGTGAGCTCTGCTCCGGTCTGCTTGGCGAGACGTTCAATCTTGCTCAGGGAGACCAGGTTGGGATCGTAGTGCAGGCAGAGCTGTGCCGTGCCGTCCTCGCGTACAATGTGGGCTTCGGAGATGCCACGGGTGTTGGCCAGCTGTTCGGTCAACATCGCCACGCAGCGGTCGCGAGCATCCATTTCGGGAAGAAGAAGAGAAAGGTCGAGTTTTAGTTTCGGCATGAGATTGGGGTAAAAGCTGGAGAAAAGGATAAATCCATAAGTAAGTGTTTATATGTTTACCTAAAAAAAAGCACTATTCATGTTGAGTATGGGCCAGTCCTTGCTCGAAAAGATCACGGATATGCCCGTCACTGAGGGTGTAAAAGACATGACGTCCCTGTTTACGAGCACGAACGATGTGTAGATTCCGCAACACCCGCAATTGGTGCGAGATCGCCGGCTGGCTCATGCCCATCACCAAGCACAGATCCCCCACACATAGTTCTGTATGGGCCAAGAGGCCAATGATGCGCACTCGCGTGGGGTCGGATAAGGCCTTGAACAACTCAGCTACATGAGTGGCGGTGATACCATCAAGGAGATGGCTATTGGCGGCAAGGGCAAGACCTTCGTCGCTGTGATCGGCGGTACAAATAGCAAGTGATTCTTTCATGGCAAATGTCAACATATAAGCGTATGCTTATATATTATCATCCATCCCTTCTCCCTGTCAAATTGAGTGATAGCAATCTTCCTTTAACGCGGAGGCGTAGCGTCTTCTTGGTTCCGGCTTGTCTGGGTTGGGGTCCGTTTCGAAATGAGGACAGCGACTGTAAATTCGCATGAAAACTCCGGATATTCTGTAACAAAAGTTCAACTCATCCGTTATTGAAGTAGTCACAACCCAATTGGGGTTGGAGCTTCTCTCCCCGGCAGCTCCAACCCCAACCCATCCTCATTCCAAGTTCCAACCTGAAACTGGAGAAAGAATCATGAAAAAACGAACGAACTTCCGTAAATTACTCATCATTGCTCTGGCCTTTACCGTTCTTCTTGTGCCTATTGCGGTCAACGCCAACGGTCCCGAAGAGGGCCACGGTCATGGTGCTCGTAACTGGCATCTTTATGGCCAACTCACCGATATGCCGGCTGATGGCTTGATCGGTGAATGGTCCATCGACGGCGAAACTTTTATCACTGACGGTGATACCGTCTTCGAACAGAACAATGGCGACTTCGTTATCGGCGCCTATGTTCATGCCGTCGGTCAATATGACGAGAATGGGCAGCGAGTTGCTTCCCAGGTTGCTACGATATTTGAAGATCGCACCTGTGAAGAAGATGGCGCTGATTGCTGGCGTCTGTATGGTACGGTAGAAGCCATGCCTGCAGACAAAATCGGTGAGTGGAATATCGGCGGCGAGACCGTCATCGCCACCACAGACACCAATTTCCGTGAACATTTCGGCGAACTGGCCGTGGACGCCTATGTCGTCAGCACCGGCTACTTCGATGATGCCGGGCAACGTGTCGCCGTCATGATCGGAACGATGCCTGTCATGGACGAAGGCGATCATCAAGGATCAGGCTGGTATGTCAACGGCACGATCACAGCCCTACCTGCCGACCTCATCGGCACGTGGACCGTCGGTGAGCAATCGTTCTACGTAAATGAAGAGACCCATCTCAACGATATGCATGGGCCCTTCGAAGTCGGCGCCACCGTCAAAGCCAGTGGTACCGTAGATGAAGACGGTAACGCCGTTGCGCACATGGTGAGAACGGTTGACACAAGCCATGAAGGCGATAACGGCGGTAATGGTCACCATGATGGCCAGGGCGGTCAAGGCGACCAGGGCGGCCAATGTGGTCAGGGTGACCAGGATAATGGCGACCAAGGTAGTCAAGGTGGCCAGGGTGGTCAGGGCGGCCAAAGTGGCGACCAAGGCGGCCAAAGTGGCGGCCAGGGTGGTCAGAGTAGTGGTGGCCAGGGCGGTCATGGTGGACATGGTGGCCGCGGTGGTCACGGACGCTAAACTCTAGCCCAATCAAGCATTTCCCACAGCAGCACCGGGCATCATCACTTTTGTTTGTGCCTGGTGCTGCATCCCTCAAGCCTACCATGCCCTCCTCTCGTGCCGACTCTCGACGTGCGTAATATCACTGCCTATAGTAACATGCCTGTAGATCGAGCCTTATTCTTTATGACATCTTCAACCTTTTAATTTAGCCTCGCATGGAAGACGACAACGTCCTTGTGGCACGTGCCCAGCGCGGTGATACCCACGCCTTTGCCAAGTTATATGACCGACACCTCGATGCCATTTATCGCTATGTGTCGTTGCGCGTGCCAAGCCAGCAACAAGCAGAAGACCTCACCGAAGACATTTTCTTTCGTGCCTGGCAGAATCTCAAGCAGTATCGTCCGAAACGCCCTTTCTTACATTGGCTTTATCGTGTTGCCCATAATCGCATTGTTGATGAACAACGGCGGAAACACCAGCAAGATGTATCGCTGGACGCCTTGAACGATGCCGGTTTTACGACGACAGCGGAGACTGCCTCTCCCCTATCAACTGTCATTGCTCAAGAAGAAATAAAGAAGCTACGCCAGGCGCTCTCGACTATGACTCCTGACGAGCAAACGTTGCTTAGCCTCCGCTTCTTCGAAGACATGTCTTATGACGAGATCGCCCCGATCTTGGGTAAAAGCGCAGGAGCTTGCCGGGTTTTGCAGCACCGAGCCCTGAAAAAGCTGGCAGATAGATTGCAACCAGCAGCAGAATAGTATCATGGATAATCAACTTCTCGATCAATGTCTCGACTCACTGGCAGCAGGTGAAAGCCTGGAAGCCTGTTTGGAGAAATATCCGGAACAGCGCCAGGAGCTTGAACCGCTTCTGCGGGCGGCGCTGCGCCTGCGTGCCGCCAAGGCAATCACTGCACCCCCTCATTTGCGTCAGTCTGGCCGTCAACGCCTCCTTGAACGCATCGAGTCAGAGTCGCATACTGCGAGTAAGCAAGCTGGTTGGGCTCAGAGCTGGCAAAACCTCGTGGCCACTCTCCAGCAACGCCTCCTCACTCCTGCCCTGGCACCCGTCGTCCTTGTTCTGGCGATCCTTTTCCTAGGAACGACGGCAACCGCCTATGCTGCACAAAGCGCCTTACCCACCAGCCCGATTTATCCCTTGAAACGCCTGACCGAAACAGTACGGATTTCCCTGGCATCCGATCCGCTGGAACAGCGCCTACAGTTTGCCGGGCGCCGTCTTAACGAAGCGCAAGCACTACAATCATCGGCACAACAAGCCTACATTCCCCAACTCATCAAAGAGTATGAGCATGAACTGCGGCTCTGGCGCGAACAAAGCGAAGAAAAAGGCCTGAGTGACCGCGCTCGCGTGCTCTCCCAACTCGAGGTCCAGCTATCCACCTTGCAGCAATTGGGGAGCCAGGCGCCGGCAGAACAGAAAGCCCTTATTGAGCAACAAGAAGAGATGCTTACCTCTATCATACGAAATATCGGCCCTTCAACTACGCCCTCAACCTCTGCTACCCCCTCCTCGACCCCCACACCCACACCTGCCATCACCCCCACGCCTCTTTTGCCACTCTCAAGTAACGAATCCCCGACACCTACGGCAACCTCCGCACACGACGCCGATGAGGGTATGACAACACCCACCGACACATCCGCAGACGAGACCCGCACTCCAACCATCACCCGTGAACATCGTCCTCATGGCGACATGATG
>JAADFV010000401.1:5061-9194 GCA_013152695.1 Chloroflexota bacterium
CCCCCACGGCGACACCGGAACAGCACCCGCGCGGAGGCGGCGGCATGATGACGCCCTCTCCCACACCTCCCACTGGCGACGAGACCTCGGCCCCCACAGCGACACCGGAACAGCACCCGCGCGGGGGCGGCGGCATGATGACACCCTCTCCCACGCCCCCCACCGGCGACGAGACTCCTGTGCCCACGCCCACACCTCAACATCACCCGCGGCGTGGCATGAATTAAACCCCGCTGAGGCCGCGTTCAGGAGGAGACAAGATTGCTTGGGATGCCCCAAAACCATCGCGCGAGAACGAGCTACGGCTCCACCATGACCTTCAAACCGGCGCCGCTAGCTGCGATTTCGAAAGCCTTGGCGATCTCATCGAGCGGGAAGATGTGCGTGATCAGTTCGTCGGCTGGGAAAATATTGCGGTAGAGGAGGGAAACTGCGCTTTCGTGCTGGCTAGGATGGTAGGAAAATGCTCCTACCACGACCTGCTCCCCGTAATGAATCCGGTTCCCATCCAAAGTTGTGAGGGGATTGTCTTTGGCCAAGCCACCAAACAGCACGATGCGTCCAGCCTTGCGCGTCAGCTCCACTGCTTGGGCATGTGTGGCGGCGATGGGATTGGCGCAAATGGCAATACTTGCCCCCAAGCCCCCCGTATAATTCCGCACGAATGCTACCAAATCCTCCTGGAAAGGATCAACGAGGGCATCAGGGGCGAAGCGAGCGGCATCTTCACGCCGCTGCTCACTCGGTTCAGAGATGATCACCTGGGCCCCACGCGCCTTGGCCACAAGAATATGCAGGCAGCCAATCGGCCCTGCACCCAAAACAACGACAACATCATCAAGGCTCGTACCGGCCTTATCATGGGCAGCAATCACGGAAGACAACGGTTCGGCCAGGGCCCCCAAACGATAGGGCATATCATCCGGTATTTTGTGGACAATACCATGCTCCAAAATCTCGCCGGTCAACACCATTTGCTCGGCAAAACCACCTGGAAGCCCAGAGGAAATGCCGATAAATCGGATGTGATCGCAGAGATTGTACATGCCCCGCTGGCAATACCAACACTGGCCACAATGAATGTCAGGCGCAACAGCGATGTGATCTCCCGCTTGGAATCGCGTCACCCGTGCCCCGGTGGCAATGACCTCACCGGCGGCCTCGTGCCCGGGAATGTACGCTTCCCCATCCGCGGGTAGCCCCTCCTTCCAGCGCCGGAGATCGGAGCCACAGACGCCGCAGGCGCTGACTTTGAGCACAAGGCCATCTTCAGGACAGTCAGGCTCAGGAATTTCTCGCACCTCGAGGGTGCGTTTACCAGTAAGAAAGGCTGCTTTCATCGATATCGCTCCATTCGCTTCCTCAGAATTACGTACTAATACCTGACTGCACCAGGGTTGCAAGGATTCTACTTGACCAACTCGGAAGTGGCGCCGCTGGGATGCGTTTGCACAAGCGTGTGTAGGTCGAATCCGCGCATCTGCTTGGCAGCAAGCGTCAGGGCGTCTCCCACGGCACCATTGGCGAGGGAACTGCCAAAGGGAAGTACACCCTCACCTTCACCCTTTTCGTCCGGCCGAATTTGCAGAACGACATCACTGATTTGGCCTAATGGCGAGTCGGGATACCAGGTCCAGGCCATGATCTTGGCCCCACGCTCCTTCGCCACCTGACAAAAGGTGTTCAATTCCTTACTTTTACCCGCTTTTGAAAAGGCAATGACCACATCACCCTGGCCGATGGCGGCCGAGGGCCCATGCAAGGCCTCGCCGGGATGCTGGTAAAAGGCTGGCATACCACAGGTGGCAAGCAAATGTGCCAGGCGCCGCGCCATTGTGCCGGAGGTGCCGGCGCCTGTCACCAAGATTTTTCGAGGGCAATTGGCGACAAGTTCGACAGCAGAGATGAACGACTCATCGATTTGATCGGCAATGTCAATGAGAACCTCGCCCTCCGCACGGATTTGAGCGCGAGCTTCTTCTAGAATCTTGGATTTGTTCATAACGGCTCCTTGCCATTCAGCTTGGGGAGAGCATAGCCATTTGGGAATTCGGGACTAATCTGATATTCGGCGATGCGCTCACAAAACTTGAGGTAATCGATGCCATCTTTGGCGGCCGTATCGGGGTCGGGGATCATGGGAGCACTTTCGATGGTGCAATAGCCTTGATAGCCAGTCTTCTTCAACGCCCTAAACACAGCTTTGAAGTCGGTCTTGCCGTAGCCCGGCGTAAGGGAGTTAGAATCGCGGAAGTGTTGGTGCCAGAGCAAAGGTTGGGCATCCATCACCGCTTCGTACGGATTCAGTTCCTCCAGATTGACATGAAACCAATCTAACTGGATGCCAATATTGTCCCGCTGAGTTAGCTCGATCATGCGCTTGTGGTTGGCCGCGGTATTGACAAATTTACCCATCTCCAGATGATTGGTGGCCTCGAAGACCAGGCGGACGCCCTTGCCGGCAGCATAATCCGCCATGCGCTGTAAAGCGTCGACAGCAATAGCCGTTGCTTCAGCCACATTATCGGCCGTAATCGCCTCGTGGATAGCCACGGCGATAGTCACGAATGGCGCCTGTAATTCCGCGGCAAAGTCAATGGTAGATTTCGTTTCCGCCACAGCGAGATCGGCCGTTTTCTGCTCCGTCAGAGTCTTGAAAACGGGCGAAAAGGGGTCCCACATCTCGCCCCAGCATTCATTGACACAGGAGACCTCTAGACCAAAATCAGCCATGAGTTGCTTGTGTGTAGCGAGGTAATCCTCCATGGTAACGCCCAGGCCGTAACGCCCCTTGGGTGGGCAAATCTCGATAGCATCGTATCCGCAGCGTTTTAGCCGCTCATAAGTCGTTTCGGGATGAAGATACGCTTCTTCCTGACCAAATGTGAGCTGAAAATAACTGTACTTGAGACTCATGAGAACACCTTCTTATGCTCCGCCATCATTGCCCACTCCATTCCATGCCGTTGGGATGAAACAATGCCTTTACCTCTCGCTTGGCGCGCAGATTTGCGAACGCCTGCTCCCATTCCTCGAGATGGTAATGGCCGGTCACAACCGGATCGAAATCGAACAGCCCTCGTGACAACAGATCGACGGCATGCTCCCACGTCTCCCGACCATTCCAACTCCAACTCCCCCTTATGTCGAGTTGCCCCAGACTCACTTCATCGAGATTAACTGTTACGGGCTTTCCCCAGAGGCTAATGAATACGACCACTCCCTTGCCTCCGGGCCCTTCGTGCGCCTTACGAGCACAATCGATAGCAGTCTGCACCCCCTTGCCGCTAGCCGAGCACTCTAGCACGAACTCGGCACCCTTACCGCCAGTCACTTCCATCACTGTTTTAACCGGATTCTCCTCGTCAAACAGCACATAATCTGCTCCCACCTGCTTACCAATCTCCAGGCGCTGTTCATCACTGCGTAGACCGATAAGGAAAATATGGCGGGCACCGCAAATCCGAGCGTATTGGGTGGCAACAATGCCCATAGGCCCTGGCCCCACAATCACTACGTCGTCTCCTACCTTCACTTGCGCCCGTTCTTGCAGTAAATGGTGCGTAGCAACGATGGGTTCGGCCAAAGCTGCATCTCGCAGAGAAACATGCTCAGGCAGGCGGTAAATGACATGCTCCGGCACGCGCATAAAAGGGGCCATGGCACCATCGATGGTCACGCCTAGCCAGGCGCCGTCACCGCACTCGATGTCGGCAACGAACTTATCACCGACCTTCACCCGCGTCACATTCTCGCCAACCTTGCTGGCAATACCGGAGAACTCATGTCCCAACGTCACGGGTGCCTGGTAGAAGTGCTTATCGTCCTCGATGAGGAGATCGCTGCCACATATCCCCGCCGCATACACCTTCATGAGGACATCATCAGGGCCGATGTCCGGAATAGGGACTTCGCAGAGCTCGACATGTCCCGGGCCTCGTGCAGTTTTACGAACAGCTTTCATTTTCATACTTTTTCTCCTGGAAAGTGCTACGGTCGGTTGAAGGGAAAAGTCTGTGATCAAAGGGTGATTAGACTGCCATCGGCCAGGCCCACGAGCAAGGGGCTGTCACTGGCCAGGCCCCCTGGCGCCGTCACAGCGGTGATCGGTTGCTTGATTTGGCTGGAACCGG
>JAADFV010000401.1:9285-24479 GCA_013152695.1 Chloroflexota bacterium
GGGGAAAGAAGGATGGCATCGACCGAACCGTGGAGGAAATCTGGCGCCAGCCGCACCCAGCTCTGACCTTGATCCAACGATTTGAACAGTCCCCGCTCTTCCGTACCAGCAAAAAGTGTCTGGTCCTTTGTAAATTGGGGAGAAAGCGCCAGGCTGAGCACCGGGGCATCATCCAAAGTAAAAGGAACTTCGCGCCAGGCGCGACCGCCGTTGCTGCTGCGAAAAATGCCCGATTCTACGGCAGCAAACACTGTTTCATCGGTCGCGAAACCCGGTGACACCGCCAGGGCTAGCACATTAAGATCGAGCAAACCGAAATTCCAGGCCTGCCAATGGTAGCCCCGGTCCTGTGAGTAAAAAACACCATCTTCCATGGTACCGGCAAAAAGAGTACCATCCCGCTCATAAGCAGGAGAAACAGCTAAAGTGACCACCAGCGGTGGTGGTGAAGGCAGCTCGGCCACAAGCCAGGTTTGTCCCCCATCGTGGGAATGAAGCACGCCCCCCATCACCCCAGCGAAAACAGTCCGATCACGATCGAAGGTCGGGGAGAGGACAATGGCGGGAGTAGCCAGCGCAGCAGAGAGATTGAGGCTTTGATAAGCATCGATCCAGGTCTGTCCCCCATCTTCAGAGCGTAACAATCCTTGCATACTGGCCGCAAAACAAATGCCGTCCTCACCAAAGCGGGGTGATGCTGCCAGCTGGGAAATGCTTTTGGCAAACGTGGTTTCATCCATGGATTTACAACTTCATACGGGTGGTAGGCCCGAGGGGTTTTGCCTGTTCGGGCGCAGCGTGATGCACCAAGACATCGACGGTCAGGGCCAAGGCTGCAGTTTTAATCGCTGTAAATACGGCGGCTTTGACGACACCGGCAGGATCATAAATGCCGGCAGTGGCCGCGGGGACGATTTTTTCCTGAAGCACATCGAAAATATGCCCAGGCCCTGCCAGCCGTAATTCGGCCATAACATCGCTTTCATTGAAGCCGGCATTGCTGATGATGGCGCGGGTGGGAGCTTCCATGGCTTTGTGCAAGATTTCGTAGGCGGCGCGGGCGTCGGCTTCGCTGGCGGCATCCCGCTGCTCCTTGAGCACAGAGCGACATGACAGTAATGCCGAGCCCGCACCAGGTAATACACCATCTTCAAGGGCCGAACGCATGGCAGCCGCCGTACGCCGGGCGAGCTCATCCCTGTGCTCCACCTCCCGGTCTGTAATCCCACCAACCCAGAGTGTGGCAGAACCACCCATGAGCTTGCCGATGCGTTTGAGTAATGCCTCTTTGGCAATAGGATCATCGATGTACTGGTATGCCTCACGCAACTTCTGGATGTGGGTACGTACGTCTCGCGCCTTCCCCTTGCCGCCGATGATACCGAAGTTGCGTAAATCCGCCCAGACACGCCGGGCCCGACCGAAGTCCTCCATGCTAACGTGCTCAAAAGTGTCACCAGCGGCCTTGATGAAGGCACGTGCCCCCGTGAGCAAAGCCATATCCTGGAGGGCAGCGGCCTGCGCTTCTTTTCCATATTCTGGTGTGGTGACGGCAATAACCTGAAACCGATCTGGCTGCTTATTGGCCAATAAAAAGCCAAGGACGCTTTCGCTCATGCTTGCCGCAACGATCACGAGATGGGAGATATCATTGCGCAGTGCCAGTTCGAGCACAGGATAGAGCTCCTCGGGCGATTTGATCTCCAGGTCACTGATGAGAAGCGTGGCGTCCTCGAATTCAGTACGAAGCTGGTCCCAATCAGCGATCATCTCCCGAGACATCAGACCTCGCTCCCAGTACATTCCTTCCACGTACTCTCGTTCAATCTGGCGAGTCTGGCCTTTGCGGATTTCCAGACGGCCATAGGCACCGATGATATCGAAAATCTCCCCCAAATATCGTGAGAGTTCGGGATCATAGCAGATTGATTGCGCCAGTTTGGCCAGGTTTTCCTTACCCTCGATAGGCTGAGTCTGCTGAGAAAGGGTGGTGAGAATGAGCTCCATGCCCCTTTCCAGGTGGGTCTGGAGGCGCCGGGCATTACCGCCGGAGATGAGGTAATGAACGCCTTCGTTGTAGACCGTGCCGAAAACTACAGCAGCCGTCGCTGTGCCGTCTCCCATCTGGTTTTTCAAGCGCCAAAGCATATCGCGCACGAGCATGGCACCCACATCGGCGTCACGCCCGCGTATTTGCAGGATTCGGCGGGCAATTTCGCCGGCGTTGTCGTAGATGTCGATCTCAGTCTCCCCGAATTGCGGTGAAAAAGCAACGAGACGAGGACGAGGCCCCAAGGTGGGAGCAACCGCTTTGATCACGAGATTGATGCCATGCTGCATGCCCTGCCAGGTGCGTGGTTGAAAAACAACTCGTTGGCTTGTAGGTTTTCTACCGTTGGTCATGAAACGCATAGGCTTAACCCTTGATCGCCCCGGCCATCACACCTTCGACAAACATCCGCCGGAAAAGCAGATAGACGATGACGAGGGGTAGGACTGAGGCGAAAATGGCAGAGTAGATGAGCTGAAAATTGGTAGAAAACTGCCCGACTGCGCTCTGAATGAAGGGTAAGAGCGTAGAGTTGGCCGGGTCCAGATAGACGTAAGGCTCGAGGAACTGGTTATAAACCAGGGGTAACATGATCACGAGTAAACTGACAATGGGTACCCTGAGCAGGGGTAAGAGGATGTGCCGAACATACTGCCAACTGCTGGCGCCATCGATCATGGCCGAGTCTTCGAGCTCCTTGGGAATGGAACTAATGGCCGAGGTGAAAATCATGGTGGAGAGTGCAGTGCCCTTGATATTGATGAGAATAATCGCAAGGAGCTGCAATCCATAGCGCATAAAGCCGGCATTCTCATAACCGGGAAAGAGCTTGAAAAACCACTGAAACATCAAAAACTGGGGGAGGAGGATTAGCATGGCGGGAATGACCATCTGCAACAAATAAAGGTTGTAGACGAACATCTGATCTCGTCGCCGCAGACCAGCCAAGCCATAGCCCGTGAAGATAGAAAGGACGATGCCCAACACCACGCTGATCACTGTAATCAGCAGGGTACGAAGCAGTGCCCCCCAGAAACTGGTGCCATACAAATCACCGGTCAAAAGTGTCTTCCAGCCATTGAAGGTGTAGAAACCGACAAAAAACTCCCTGATTTTCTCCTCAGGAATGTCGTATTTCTCCCCCAACTGCCGTAAAGTAGTGCGCGACATGATGAAATCAGTCTGGGGAATGCCGAAAGCATCCTTCAGTTCTTTCAGATCCAGGTCATAAAAAACACTCAAATTACCCACCTGGGCATTCATGTTTACTTCAGCTGCTTTGGGTATCCACAAATGCAGCTCGGCAGAATCTCTTGTGCTCACAAATGAACGGACGAAGAGCGCATAAAAGGGGAACAGAGTCACAGCCGTGTAAAACAGCATCACAGTAAGGGCGAATATGCGTAACAAACGCCTGCGACCACTTGTGCTTAGGGAGAATTTCTTATGCTTGTGCGAAACAGTGTATGTGTTCGTCATAGTGGAGTCACCTCCTCGCTCAATATTGCAGGCGCCGCTGTAAACGCTGCAGCGCCACGCCTAAGATCACAAGGGGCAAGAATGTCATTACGGCCAGAGTCATGCCCATAGCTAAACGCTCGATCTGAAAACCGTAGGTGAAAAAGAGAACGCTGAGGAGCTTGGCTTCAGGGTTGACGTAGAGTGCGCCGAGAGCAACGAGTTCGTCAAACACGGCAAAGGAACCAATAAGACACATGGTTGTCGCCAACAGAAAAGAAGGTAGCATTTGCGGGAAGTAAACATGCCATAAACGCTGCCAGTAGCTGGTGCCATCGACAATAGAAGCTTCGATAGTCTCTTTGGGTATGGAAAGGAGACCAGCGAGGAAAATAGCCATGTTGTAGCCCGCGTATCTCCATCCCACGATCAGGGGCAAGATGAATGCCGTCCCCCGCGCCGAGTAAATGTCGATCGGCTTTTTAATGAGCCCGACCTCCCGCAGTAACAGGTTGGCCGTACCTGTTTCCTTGCTAAAAAGCATGACGGCCATATAGCCGACGGCCAGTCCAGAGACCATCAAAGGCAAATAAACGACCGTAAAGAATCCTCCCCGAAAACCGACTTCGTACATGAGGAGGGCCAGGCTGAGGCCAAAAATATAAACCGTGGTGTAATTGAGCACGACAAAAATCAGCGTCCGCCGCAGAGCAGGAAAGTAATCGCGTTGCACGCTGGGATCAGTGAACAAAGCCAGGAAATTGCGGAATCCTACGGGATTGATCTGCGGGTCATTGAACTGCGACATGTCGGTGAATAAAATGGGAATGGCCACAAAGAAAGGAACAACAGTCAGCAAAACGAAAATCGTGAGTTGCGGCGTAATAAACGCCCAATCCCGTAAAATCCGTCTGCGTTCCATCTTGCTGATCTTTCTTTTGCCTTTGGGTTGGGGAATGTCGGACCCCCTTGAGGGAATTTTGGTTACCTGCATAAATCAATCTCCCGCGAAAGAGGAGGGCATCCCCGCAAAGGGACACCCTCCGAAAGTTGAGAGTTGTCAGCTCGCGTTCTTGACATCTTCGGGAATTTCGTAGCTTTCTTCCCAGTTGCGCTGAGCAATGTCCAGGGCTCCCTGCACGTCGATCTTACCCTGCAGCAGGTTGGCAAAGACTTCGTTGTTGCCATTGGACTCCCAGTCCCAAACACCGCGCGAACCCTTCTTGCGGTAGGGGCTGGATTTGACGTTGCCGGTGAGTCCTTGCTCCCATTTCGTGTCGGCCCATTTGCCGCCCTCGGTGCCGATTTCCTTGAGAACAGCCTGGAATTGCGGCCCTTGCAGGTCCAGGGGTTCATCCAGGTCGTACAGCGGCCAGCGGCCTTCGGCCTGTGCTTTCATGGGCACAGCTTCCGGACTCCAGAACCAAGCCCAGGCGACTTGCGTTTTATCCCAATGCGGGGTCTTCTCGTTGCCTGTGCGAATGAACCACTGGTTGTCGATGTTCGGAGGCAATGCGCCCTGAATCCAGGTTGACTGTCCTTCGGCCGGAGGCGTCATAGGCATGCCTGCCTGGTGGCCATTGACGGCGAATTCAGAGCCAGCAGCCAGGGCCTTGTCCCACACCCAGGGGCCGTGCAGCATCATTACAGACTTGCCGGCAATGTAGGAGGCTTCCATGTCTCCCTCCCACTGCCGCGTCCAAAGTTTGGGCGGGATCCAACCCTTATCATTAGCCTCGAGGAAGAACTCGTAAGCATGGCGATAGGGTGAGTCGGGATCATTGAACTTTTTGCGTCCCAGCCAGCAATCTACCTGGCGGTCGCGCTGTCCATCTGCGAATGCCAGGGGCAACATGTCCATGTAGTTGTTGCCAAAGACCCAGTTGTGCCAGGCCTGGTTGTAGAACCAGTCAACGCCGTCGGTCTTCGCCGCCCAGTCTGCGCCCTCGGCGAGCCATTTCTTCAGATCTTCCCAGGACTTGACATCACGTTGTGGGTCGAGTCCGGACTTCTGCATGAGCTCATCATTCCATTGCCAGGTAAAGACGTAGCCTTGGAAGACATCGAGAGATCGGGGGCCGGGCAGGCCATGAAGATCTGACCAGGCGTGGAGAACGTCAAATTGCCAGCGATCCCACCAGGGAAAGTCGAGATCACTGAGATTGACGGCCATTTCGTAGTTGTTCTTGTCGAAGAAAATCTGCATTTCCTGGGTGAGTTCGATTGCTGCCAGATAGCCGCCGGCAACTTTCGCCTCGTAGGCTGCTGAAGTATCCTCGTTGATGGAGAACACGTTGATCTTGATGCCAGGATGGCTGCCTTCGAACACGTTCCAGATCTCGCGATAAGGAGCTTCGTACTCGGCCAGAGACATGACGTCAAGTGTAACTTCCTCGGCAGCAGGGGCAGTCGTGGCGACAGGTGCCGCTGTCGCCTCTGCCGGGGCCGTTGTTGCCGCCGGTTGTTCACCACCGCTGGGCGCGCCACAAGCAGCCAGAGCTGCTCCTGCCGCTGTCACTGCTCCCAGGCGTAAAAACTCCCGCCGACTGAATTTTTTCTTCTCCATAGTTTACCTTCCTTGTTGGAACTAGAAGAAAATGAGGTAAAGATTCGGTGTACTTGTACAGTTCATGGTTTTGAGTTTTATGGTCACCTCCTTATAATGGAAGGGCCATGTTGCGGTGCGCTTTGAAGGTATTTGGAAGCACTATCGCCTGAGCCGGAACCTTCGAAATAAAGTTATTCGATAGTCCAGTGAATTGGCTGCCAGATTAACCAATTCATTCTTAGGGTGTGTCTCCCCGTGGCCAAAGTGCACCGCACATGGTGTGTGGTGGAAAGGTTGCAAGAAAAGCTTACCTGCAACCCCGTTAGCGCGCTACTGATGATGATAGAGTTCCCATTTGAGATAGGTCGAGATAGCCTCCTCTAACACATCAGCATAGTGGCCGCGAGTCATGGCAATATGGTGTTCAAATCCGTTCGTGGTCAAATGTTTCAGCAGACCCTGTAAATTAGGAATGTGGCAAACGGCAACACCCCCTTGAATATTGACAGGATCATCGGTGAACTCGCCTTCGCCGAGATAGCTCTTGATTACTCCGCGCCGGTCGTCGGTAGACATGCGGAAGAAAGTCATAGGGCCGGGAGCAACCTGTCCTTTGATGGCGCCAAACGCTTTTTCCGGGCCCACCGAGGCACCAATGACATCCAGATTCGAGATTTCAATGCTGTCATTGACGAAACTCTTGGGATAATTGCTGCAGTGGGTATTGATGACCTTTTCTCGATCCTGGGCGTAGTTGTTGTTCCAATCCAGGAAGCCGGGGGGATTGCCCGAGGCCAGGAGAAGAGCGTACATGGAGACGGCGCCGGCAACATCGACCTCGCAAGCGCTGGGCAGATTCCGTTCTCCCATCATGCTCATGGACAGGCAAGTGGCACAACCATAATTGAGCTGCACCGAGGTCCAGCATTGAATGGCACTGGCATGAATGTCGTTTTCTTCTATCCACTGATCCAACGCAACCGACCAGCTGGCCTGTTTAAGGATATTCTCCTCGGGAATGTAGTCGGGGATAGTGCCGTAAGCTTTGATTTCCGCAATTTTGGTTTCGACCTCTGCTGGTTTGAGTGCCATCAAACCTTTTGCTTTGGCAATGATATCCGACAAATCGACAGTGACCGTAGTAATTCCTGTCGCCTGGAAGAGTTTTTCACTGAAACGCACGGTGTTGAAGGGGGTCGGTCTGGCGCCAATCGCCCCTACCCGCAGGTGACTCAAGCCTTTGACGACCCGACAGACGCGGGTAAAGAAATCGAGATCGTTGACAAACTCCTCGCTGTCTAAGGCGTACGAGTGATAGGTCGTGTTGGTAAAGGGAATGCCATACTGATAAAGATTGTTTGTCACAGAAAGCTTGCCGCAAAAGGCATCGCGCCGCTCTTTCAGGCCAAGATGCGTGGGATCGTCATCATCCAGGGCCACAACCATGACGGGAACACCCAGTTTTGCCATGTCGATGGTTTGCACAATACCCTGTTCATCGCCAAAATTGGGGAGAACAACAAGTATGCCGTCGATTACATCCTGATGTTGTTTGAATAGCGCCGCACAGATTTTGGCGTCTTGGTAGGTTTCGACGGCGCCGTTAGGCGTTGCTGCTTCCTCAGGAATGACGTAGTCGTAGCCAAGGGTATCCAGTTTTGCCAGCAACTTCTTTCTGGCATCGACGGCGAGTTGGGGATTGAAGAATCCCCTTGTTGCCACAATCAAACCAAGGGTTGGTGTTTTTTCCAGCAAGTTCATGATGGAGCCTCCTTTTAGATGGGTGTGCCAAGTAAGAATGAAGCGATCTTTTTAATTTGGCGTGGGGTTCCCAGATAGAACCACAAGATAAATTGATCGGAAGTCTCAGAACGGCCACTCTTTCCGCCAATGGTCTGTCCATTGACCTCAAATTCCCCGAAACCGCCGAGAGCACCGTCGTCATTGTAGACATGGATGGAGCGGCCGCGGTTGTGCGGATGGGCGGCAGGCTCTTCGGCGTAGAGGGCCGAGGGGTTATTGAAAAAGTTGCGTACAATTAGATAGGCTTCTTCCTTGCGCCACTGGTGGAAATAAGCCAACCGTCCGAACGTCTGTGCGGCCTGAACCCCAACTTTGTACTGTTTCCGGCCAGAAATCTGCAGGCGCATTCCCCAAGGTTCGAAGGTAAGGTGATGGCTATCGACAGGAGCGAAATAATTGCTATACTCGGGTTGGGAGGTGGTTGGGATAAGGATTTGACCGCCCGGGCGTACTTGGATCAAATTCCACGATTCACTGACAATCTCGTCGTGGCGAGTCTCAGAAAGGTGCACGGTTTGTTGGTATCCGGCAAAACGGACATCCTGGCTTAGCTCCGGATAGACGGCCAGGTTCCGCAAGGGGTCCTCCACCATGCGAAACCACTTATCCAGGCGTAATTGTTTTTGACCAGCGGCGAAATTGTAGGCTTCAAGCAGCATATTTTGCGAAATTTTCCAGCAATCTTCACCAACTTTGCTTAAAAACTGTACACCGGGGTCCATCTGTTCGGGAATATGAATCGTGCCCCAAAAGTCGGCACGGTCACGCACGAGATACTGGGTTTCCGGCGCAATCCATACCCGTTCACCCCCCATATTCCAGTCGCCCGAGGCAAGAAAATCGCGAAACCGCTCTGCGTCCGCAAATGCTTCATTCACCCAGAACATACTTTCAGTATCGGGACTTAGGAATGGGCCAAAGACGCGTCCTCCTCGCTCCGAAATGATGATAAAGGTGTCATCTTGGAGAGGCATTACCGCGTAGCGCAGCTCGTTTTCTTGAAAACGCTGGATGATTTGGCGGGAAGTGAGGGAATTAGTCATGTCACAGGAGGGGGATCTCAATCCCAGGGAAAGAAGACAGCCTTGAGAGCTTTGCCCTCCAGAGCGATAGTGGCGCCTGCAACAAAATCACTCAGAGGGAAGCGATGGGTGATCAGTTTGTCGACGGGAAAACGGCCGGCCATAACCAGATGCAGGGAGAGACGATGATGGCGGGGGGCAAAGATAGTCGTACCGATGAGATGAAGGCCGTTGTAGTGGATGATGTTCGTGTCGATGCCGGGCTTGCTTTTGTCTTTGGGGAGTCCCCCAAACAGAAGAATACGCCCGCCCTTCCTCGCCATCTCCACCGCCTGCACTTGCGCGATGGGTGCAGGTGTAGCCGTGATGATCACGTCTGCACCTTTCCCCCCGGTCAAGCGCATCACCTCCGCCACCAAATCCGTCTTGGCGACATTGATGGTGGCGTCCGGGCCAAAGGCTTCCGCCATTTTGAGCCGATCATCAACGATATCGGCAATAAAGATTTTGTCAGCGCCCTTGGTGCGAGCCAAGGCTGTGTGGATACAACCCACAGGCCCTGCGCCGATAATGACCACCGTATCCCCCAGGCCAACTTGTCCCTTTTCTTGGGCATGGATACAAGAGGAAATCGGTTCTGTCACTGCCACGAAAGCAGGATCGATTTCAGTGGGTACAGCGCGAATCGTACCGTGCTGTACTGCTTCGGGAGGGATGGCGATGTATTCGGCGAAGCCACCGGGCCAGCGTTGCGCAATTTCCTCGTAGTTCTCGCAGAGCTCGTATCGCCCATCCTGGCAGAAATCACAGACGCCGCAATACACCACCGGCCCCACCGCCAGACGCTCGCCCACACGCCAGGGGCCAGCGTAATCTGTGCCCAGCTCCACGACGGTGGCGGCTATCTCGTGGCCGATAATCCAGGGGAAGGTGACTTTGCGGTGCCCACTGCGCAAGGTGCGTAAATCCGAGCCGCATAATGCGCAGGCATCAACCTTGAGAAGCATGCCCGCGGCCTCGATTTTCGGCTCCGGCACTTCCTCGATGCCGAAATTCATAGGCGCATGTACAACAACAGCTTTCATAACAAATAAGTCCTCATGGCATTAGCGCTGGGCAAGCATAGCGTCTTGCAGCTGGCGGAGTTGATAAGCAAAGCGGGTGGGATCAGGGGCGAAGTTGTCGTAAGTCAGCATTTCATCCTGTTTGATCGGCTTGAGCACCTTGCCGCCAGGGGTGAGGCCCATGGGAATGCCTCTGGCAGCCTTGGCGTCCTCGTATTTGTACAAGCGATTGTAAAAATCGAAACCACCGATGGTATCGACAATGTCTCCCGGTGCCAGATCTCGCTTGGCAATAGCCACGACCTCCGACACCATGTTCTCCGAGACCAAAGTAACCTCGCCGTAGATGGCTGCTTCGGCCACCGAAAGAGGAGTCTCGATGCTGGTTAGGTGATAGGGGCGATACAGCCGGTAATAAGGCCCAGGCCCCATGGAAACGAACTGCATTTCAGCCCGAATGGCCGGATCGTCGGTGGTAATGATGGCGAAGACACCTGGGGCAACTTTGCCAGTGGTATACTCCACGCAACCACGCTGGCTGAGAATTCCCCCGTCCTCGACAGGGATGAGTACGTCCGTTAGTTCGTCCAGATCGGCTTTGGGGCCGTGCGCGCCGGGCACATCAGGGACGAGGCCAGTGGCATTGGACATGGCCGCCAGCTCGACCATTGTCTTGCTCCCATCTTTGAATGCTGCCAGCATTTTTGGATTCATGCTCTTGCTCAACGCTTCAGCCTCGCACGAGGCAGGGGTGGCATGGTAATCGATGGGGTTGTTCTTCCCCTTGCCCAGGCAAACGACTTCGAAGCCGAGACTGGAAGAAAAGTCATAGAGTTTTTTACATTCGCCGGGTTCGTCACCGCTGGCAACCGTGTACACGACCCCAACCTTTTTTGCCAGCTCATGCAGATACACGCCAACGGTAACATCAGTCTCCACATTCAGCATCACAACGTGCTTCTCGTTCATGATGCTGTGCCAGGCCACCTTGGCTCCGACTTCGGTAGAACCGGTGGCCTCTACGAGTATCTCAACGCCCTCGAGACGTGTCAAGAGGAGCGCGTCCTCTGTGACGAGTACCTTTCCCTCTCCCAGAGCAGCGGCTGCTTCTGAGGCATCGTTGGTCACGCAAATATTCTCACGTGAAATGCCGATAGCCTCATAAGTCTGTACAGGTCGATTGACATCGATGTCGGCAATGGCAACCGTTTCCATACCGGGCATTTGCCGGGTCATGTGCACAAACCCCGATCCCATTTGACCACAACCGACCAGCCCCACAGCAACGGGATCATTCACCGCCTCCAGCCTTTTGAGATGTTCGTAGAGTTCCATAGCTTTGTTCCTCAGCAGGTTATAAACGTGAAAGGCTATCCAGGCTTACTTTCCTGTGCTTGCTTTGCCCGCACAGCCCAGCAATGCCAACAGGTCTTGCGTTGCTGTAGTGAAGAAGTCTGTCGCCTGAGAAATAATTTGGTGATAAAGAAGTGTCTCCGGATCAGCTGCTTTTAGCTCTGCCAAAATGGTCTGGCTAGCCACCCGCGACATGGCAGTGTAGTAGCAAATTTTACTGATCCCGCTGGCAATGACGAGCGCATATTGGTCATCATCCAGACCAGAAGCTCCGTGCATGGCCAGAGGAATTTGGATGCGCTCGTGGATGGTTTGAACCCGTGCCAGGTCCAACTGCGGCTCACCCTGGTAAACACCATGGGTGTTTCCAAAGGAAATGGCGAGAACGTCCACGCCGGTACGCGCCACAAATTCTGTAGCCTGCTCCGGGTCGGTAAAGGAGACTTCGTGTCCGCCAGCATGCCCGATTTCTACGGCTGAACCGCCCACTCCGCCTAGTTCTGCTTCGACATCGACGCCAGCAGCATGGGCCAGTTTGACAGCTTGTTGTGTCAGCCGTAGATTTTCTTCGTAAGGCAGATAGGAGCCATCGAACATGACCGATGAGGCGCCGTGACGGATGGCCACGACGATTTGTTCGAGGGAAGCCCCGTGATCGAGAATGACGGCAACGGGAACATCTGCCTGCCTTGCTGCCTCGGCGGCGGTAGACATGCCAATTTCCAGGGGTATGGTTGGGGTCACCTCCTGATTGAAAGCGAGGATAAGTGGCGACTCCATCGCTTCGGCTGCTTTGATTCCGCCCACGATCATGGCTAAATCGCCGGCGAGCAGACTGGGAATACCGTAGCGACGCTGTCGCGCCTGCGCCAAAATGACATTTGAATTGACCAGGGGCATCAGCTCGTCTCCCCTTGCGCAAGCAGAGTGGCTGCCTCGGCTACGGTGCCTCCACGATGGAGCACATGGCTGAGAGCATGAATCATGAGCGAAGGATTACTGCTCTGCCAGATGTTGCGACCAAACGTGATGCCGGCCGCCCCGGCCTGAACGACGTTGTAGGCCATGCGCAGAACCTCCTCATTGCTTCCCAGGCGAGGACCGCCAGCGGCAACCACGAGGGCAGGAGCCGCCGCTTCCACCACGCGTGCAAAGGTTTCGGCCGAACCGGTGTAGAAGGTCTTGACGATGTCGACGCCCAATTCCATGCCTAGACGTGCCGCATAAACCACCTGCTCGGGCGAGTAGGTCTGGTCGGGAGGAACGAGGGGGCCGTTGGGATAGGCATGGACAATAACCGGTAACCCCACCCTCTCTGCCTCCTCGATCAGACCCGCCAGGTTAGCAACGAGCGTAGGCTGCTCCTCGCTCCCCACGGTCAGGGCCATGGAGACGGCATCCGCGCCTAAACGCAGGGCTGTCTCAACCGTTGCCACCCATACATCGCGGGCAGGATGGAAGGGAGATAGAGTCGAGGTTTTGAGAACGAGAGGAATGCGACCGGCATAGGGCTCATAATAGCCGCGCGCCGGGCCGGGCATGAGCATAATGGCATCGGGCGCACCGGCTGCCACCTGCGCAATCACCTGGCCGATATTCTCTACTCCGGCCATCACACCATAACTGGGCGCGTGATCAATGGCCACTGTGAGGATGCGACCTGAGGCCGAATTCTGTAAGCGGCGTAAATGTGTAACCTTTCCGAGAGAAGTCATATCGTTCCTACGGGAGAGCCAGCAGTCAGCATTAGCATCAAATGTCGAAATGGAAATGATCAGGGTCTTGTCCCAGCCGCTGGTGCCGGTCTAAGCCATCAATCAAAGCCATATCTTCCTCAGCCAGGACAAAATCAAAGATATCGGCATTGCTGCGAATACGCTCCTTGTTGGCGGACTTGGGTATCGCCACGATGCCACGCTGAATGATCCAGCGTAAGGTGATTTGAACCGGATTCTTGCCGTATTTCTCAGCCAGCATGACCAGCTCAGGCACCTCCATCACTTTCCCTTTCATGATCGGGCGCCAAGCCTCAAGCTGGATATTGTGCTTGCGGCAAAAAGCCTGCAGCTCCGGTTGCTGTAAGTAAGGATGAAACTCGACCTGATTGACCATGGGGAAGATGCGGGCCGAGTCCAACACATCTTGGAGATGATGCTCGAGAAAATTGCTGACGCCGATTGCTCGCGCTCGGCCACTTTCGTAAATGGTCTCCAAAGCGTGCCAGGTTTCCTGATACAGACCCTTGACCGGCCAATGCACGAGATAGAGGTCAACATACTCCATCTCCAGGCGCTTTAAACTAGCCTTGAAGGCTTCCAATGTTCGCTCATACCCCTGATCTCGATTCCAAACCTTTGTCGTGACAAAGATATCTTCCCGCGGGATACCACTCTGTCTTACGGCTCGCCCCACGCCTTTTTCATTACCGTAAATCGAGGCTGTATCAATATGCCGATAACCTGCTTCTAGAGCCCAGCTCACAGCATTCTCGACCGCCCCACCTTCCGGCAAGTAGAGCACGCCTAGACCCAACCAGGGCATCTTTACCCCATTATGTAAAACTGTTCTGTCGCTGATAGACTCGATCATAATTGTCCTCTCAGGTGCGCCAGCGCCTGAAAGTCTTCCTTGACATGTTCGTAGATGCTTTTGTAAAGATCAAAATAAGCCATGTACTGTTCGTGATTGCCGGGAATAGGTTCCATTCGGTCGATGTATTCCGACCACTCTTTGGCAATGGCGTAGTCCTTGAAAACGCCGGTGGCCACGCCGGCGAGAATAGCATCGCCAAAGGGTGCGCCTGTGCGTC
Organism: Chloroflexota bacterium; assembly: GCA_013152695.1. The sequence goes on from JAADFV010000401.1 coordinate 23,393, forward strand.
GTTTTACCAGCACCGTGGGGACATTGAACACATCGGTGATGATCTGGCGCCACAAGGTGCTCACGGCCCCTCCTTCATTGAGAACGATGGGCGTGTTCAACTTCAGCCCCGACTGCTTGATCAAGCGGTAGGAATCATACAGGGCATAGGCCACTGCCTCCATCATTGCCCGCACAAGATGACCTTTGCCATGGTTCAAGGAGAGACCGAAAATAACGCCACGCGCTGTCGTATCCCAAATGGGGGTACGCTCGCCCATCAGGTAGGGCAAAATGATAAGGCCATCGCTCCCGACGGGAATCTTCGCTGCCTCCATGTTGAGCAGGTCATACGAACTGATCCCCAACACCCTCTCCACTTCGATCTCATATTGCGAGAATTTGTCTCGGATATAACGTATCGACTGTCCCCCCGTGGTTGTAGAAGGAATGGTTATGTAAGTGTTCTTGGAATCGATCGTAAAGGGAAGATTGATCATCGTGAGGCCGACATCAGAATAGGCAAAATCACTACCCTTGAAAATGACGCCAAAATTACCTACCGTGCCTAAATTGCTCATGATATCGCCCTCTTCGACGATACCGGCGGCAAGGCAGCTTGCGTTAAAGTCCACCTGACCCGCCGTCACAGGTGTTCCTGCGGCCAAGCCAGTTTCTGCTGCTGCTTCGGGTGTGACTTCGCCGACAATGTCTTCGCAGCGATAGAGTTCGGGAATCAGTTCAGGACTGATGCCGATTTCATCCAGGAGGCCGAGATCGAAACGTTCCTCCGCTAAATTGTAGGCCACACCGTAAAAAGGAGCGGCACTGAAAGTACCAACCCGTTTTCCCGTCAATTTCATAGTGACAAAGGCATCGATAGTGAGAGCCTTGTCGATACGGGCGAAGGAATCGGGACGATTGTTTTTCTCCCAAAGCAAATTGACCACGGCGGGATGATCCTCGATACGATTGGCGGTGATGCGCTTGATGCGTTCTTCGCAAATGTGCTCCTTAAGCCAGGCAACCTCATGCGTCGCGCGGCGATCCATGAGGTTGTAGGCACGATGGATCGGCTCCCCTTGCTTGTCGACCATGACCATGGAAGG